>NZ_LZKE01000011.1:0-25750 GCF_001672675.1 Mycobacterium sp. E2327 | reverse complement strand
GGCGCCCATGGGATAACAGCGCCACTTACCCTCTTCTCGCACGACGGCAACGCCGAAGCCGTCCGGTGCGTCCGCGGACGGCCCTTGCGCTGGAGCGCGCTGTGCTCCCATGGGCGCCAAGGCGCTGACGAGCCTTCAGACCGCCGAGACGGAGCTGCGTGAGCTGCGCAGCTCGGGCGCGGTGTTCGGGCTGCTCGACGTCGACGACGAGTTCTTCGTCATCGTGCGCCCGGGCCCGTCCGGGACCCGGCTGCTGCTCTCCGACGCCACCGCCGCGCTGGACTATGACATCGCCGCCGAAGTGCTGGACAACCTCGACGCCGACATCGATCCCGAAGACCTCGAGGACGCCGACCCCTTCGAGGAGGGCGACCTCGGATTGCTGTCCGACGTCGGCCTTCCCGAGGCGGTGCTCGGCGTCATCCTCGACGAGACCGACCTCTACGCCGACGAGCAACTCGGCCGCATCGCCCGCGAGATGGGCTTTGCCGACCAGCTGTCGGCGGTGATCGACCGCCTCGGTCGGTGAGTACTGACGAAGACCTGATCCGTTCCGCACTGGAGGCCGCCGCGACGGCGGGGCCGCGTGACGTGCCGATCGGTGCGGTGGTCATAGGCGCCGACGGGACCGAGCTCGCCCGGGCGGTGAATGCCCGTGAGGCCCTTGGCGATCCGACCGCGCACGCGGAAATCCTGGCGATGCGGGCGGCCGCCGGCGTGCTCGGCGACGGGTGGCGGCTGGAGGGCGCCACGCTCGCGGTGACGGTCGAGCCGTGCACCATGTGCGCCGGCGCGCTGGTGCTGGCCCGCGTCGCGCGGCTGGTGTTCGGGGCGTGGGAACCCAAGACGGGCGCCGTCGGATCGCTCTGGGACGTCGTCCGCGACCGCCGGCTCAACCATCGCCCCGAGGTGCGCGGCGGCGTGCTCGCGCGGGAGTGCGCCGCGCCGCTGGAGGCCTTCTTCGCCCGCCAGCGATTGGGGTGAGTTCCTGCGGCGTCGAGATTGCCGTGAGGGCTGTGATCTTGGCGCAAGCACAACCATGGCGGCAATCTCGGTGGCCGGAACCAGCGATTGGGGTGAGTGGCGGGGCGTTCGGTAAGCTGCCTGGCGGTGGCGTGTCCGAGCGGCCTAAGGAGCACGCCTCGAAAGCGTGTGACGGCTAAAACCGTCCGAGGGTTCAAATCCCTCCGCCACCGCCAAAGAATGAATAAAAACCGCAGGTAATACTCCTGCGTCACGCCCAGCGCTTGCGGAAGTGGGCGGGGGATTGGGCACAGGATGGGCAAATTTCGGATCAAAAAATTTCATAGCTTCGCGGTGCGCAATTCGCTCCCGGAGCCCCGCCGGTGACGGAAAAACCCAGCGTCTTGTTCGTCTGCGTGCACAACGCCGGGCGCTCTCAAATGGCCGCCGCGCTGCTCACGCACCTCGCCGGCGATCGCATCGAAGTTCGGTCCGCCGGAACCGAACCCGCCTCCGCGATCAGCCCTGCCGCCGTCGCGGCGATGGCAGAAATCGGCGTCGACATCACCGCCGCAGCCCCCAAACTGCTCACCCCCGGCGCCATGCGGGCCAGCGACATCGTGATCACCATGGGCTGCGGCGACATCAGCCCCTACTTCCCGGGAGTCACCTACCGCGACTGGAAACTGGCGGACCCGGAAGGCCAGCCTCCCGACATCGTTCGCGCCATCCGCGATGACATCGCCAAGCACGTCCAGGCACTGATTGCCGAACTGCTTCCCGCGACAAACGCCCCATGATCGCCGCTTAGCGCAGTTCGGAGCCTCTTACGTGGGCCCGCCGCTGCCCAGGCTGCGCGCCGTCTGGAACTCGCTGTCGCGATAGGGCCGGCCGTCCGGTTGCAGCAGGTCGTGAAACCACACCTTCGGCGGCGCCGCGTAGGGGTGGTCCCACGAGTCCCACGGAAAGTACGTCTGGGTCTTGCCGGCGACCAGCCCCCAGTTGAACGCGCCGATGTTCCGGCGCTTCGCGATGGGCAGGATCGACTCGATGGTGCTGCCCTGGGGGCGCGCCATGTACTCCGTGCAGATGATCGGGCGCCCGTGCGGCGCGAGCTCGGCGACCCGCGACTCGAAGCCCGCGGGCTCGGCGTAGGAGTGGAACGTGATGACGTCGGCGTTGCTCAGCTGGATGTCGCTGATGGCGCTGGCGCCCCCATGCTCGCCCTGGTCGGCGCCGCGCCACACGCCGCTCGTCAGCGGTTGGCTGGGATCGACCGAACGGGCCCAACGGAACACCTGGGGCAGCAGCTCCGCGACCCGCTCCAGCTTGTCCTTCCGCTCGACCTTGGCGTACACCCGCGCAGGATTGTCCGGCTCGTTCCACAGGTCCCAGCCCAAAATCCGGTTGTCGCTGCGGAATTGGGTCAACACGCTCGTCACGTAGTCGTGCAGGACCTGGGTGTAGCCGGGGTCACCGAGGCGTTCCGCGCCGGGGCTCTGCACCCACCCCGAGTTGTGCACGCCGGGCCGCGGCGCGCGCTGCGGGCCGAGTTTGGGGAACGGGTCCCAGCAGGAGTCGAAGAACACGAACAGCGGCCGGATGCCGTGGCTCGCCGCGACGCTGACGAACTGCGCGAGGCGGTTGTGAAAACCCCTCGCGTCCTGGGCCCACAGCTGGTCGTGCAGGAATACCCGCACGCTGTTGAAACCGTAAGCCCGGGCCCAGCTCAGCTCGGTGTTGATGCGCCGCAGGTCGTAGGTGGCGGGCTGGAACATCTCGAGCTGATTGATGGCGTTCGACGTGATGTAGTTGGCGCCGACGAGCCATCCTTGGGCTTGATACCAGCGGTTGGCGCGGTCAGGCGACCATCGGGTGATCTCCCCGGAGGAGCGCGGCGCCGGGTCCGCGGAGGCGCGAGGTACGTGAGCCAGGGCCGTGCCCGCCGCCAGCAGCAATGGAAGCTTCAAGGCTGTACGACGATGCACCAAATGACGATAAATTTCCCGCGGCTCCGGACCCGGCATTTGGCCAGCGCGTCGCGCCGGGTTCTCGGCGCCGCGGGAATTGTTATCTTGTTGTGACCTAGGGGCATTCGCGCGCCCGGTCGAGGGTCATGACGGGCCGGCCGCCCCGACAGGACGGATCTCCTTGGTGTGCAAGGCCATTGCGCGCCGAGCGAAAATGGGCTTGCTCAAATGTCAAGGGACGGCGAGGTCCACCCGTCCACCACGAGCGGCAGCGAGACCGACGAATCGCCGCAACTGATCTCGATCGTCCAGCGGCCGTCAACCGGCAGCCGGGCCTCGATCTCGAAGAAGGCGAACCCCGGAAACTCCCCGACCGCGGCCTCCGGCGCGTCGAACCATTTGTATTGCGGTGCGTCGAGCGTCGGGGGCTTGAGTTCCACGTCCACCCGTCGGTCGGAATCCTCGGTCCCGGACCGCGTCAGCACCACGAGGACGAACCGGGCATACCGGTCGGGCCCGACCGTAAACTTCGACAGCACGCCGCCCTGCACGTTGAGCTTGTTGTCGACGGTCGCGGCCGCTTCCGCCAGGAAAGCCCCGGAAAGTTTCACAGGCAGAACCTACCGCGCAGCCCGGCCGCTCGGGCGACGAATGCCGGCGGCGGCAAAAAATCGCCGGGCGCGGATGGGCGAACTGACTATAAATTTCGCACCCCGGGGCGCGATACTAAACCGGTGCCCGATCGCAACGTGCTCGGCGGTCCGCTGGAACCGTGCGGTACCGACCCACTTACCGGTTTCTACCGCGACGGCTGTTGCTCGACCGGCCAGGAAGACCTCGGTCGGCATACGATCTGCGCGGTGATGACGGCCGAATTCCTGGAACACCAGCGTTCCATCGGCAACGACTTGCTGACGCCGGTTCCCGAGCACCGGTTTCCCGGGCTGTTGCCCGGCGACCGCTGGTGCGTCACCGCCCTGAACTGGCTTCGGGCCCACAACGACGGGTGCGCCGCGCCGGTGGTGTTGGCGTCCACTCACGAGCGCACGCTCGAGGTGGTGCCGCTGGAGGCGCTGCAGGAACACAAGGTGGACGTTCCCGACGACCTGGCCAACCTGTAGAGCTCGCGTGGCTTCTGCGGTCGGCGACGTGGACGACATCGACTTCGATGACCTGACGGCGCCCCGGCTGACCGACGTCCAGCGTCAGATCCTCGAATTCACCGAGGCAAGGCGCGTCGACTTCGATGCGGAACGGATGCTCGCCGAAGCGGTCCAGCAAGCGGGGGCCGACGACCTGGACGACACCGACGGGTTCAAAGACCGGCTGGCCGTGCACGTCGCGGCCATCGAAGCGGACGAAGGCCTGACCCAGCTCACCCGTTCGTCGCTGCGGCAACGCGTGGTTCGCCTGCTACGCAACCGGCTGTCGCTGACCGAACTCGTCAAGCGGTATCCGGAAATCGAATCGGTCGCCATCGAGAAGCCGATCATCGTGGTCGGGATGCCGCGATCCGGAACCACGCACCTGGTCAACCTCATCGCGGCCGACCCGCGCCGGCGCGCGCTGCCCTACTGGGAGAGTCAGGAACCGATACCCGCGCGCGGCGAAGGCCCCGACATTTCCGGCGTCGACCCCCGGTACGCGCGGGCCAAGGCCGAGCACGACGCGCTCATGGCCAGCGCCCCGGTGGTGGCCGCAATGCACGACCGCTTTCCCGAGGCGATCGAGGAGGAGGTCGAACTCCTCGACCTCGACCTGGCCGCCTACGTCCTGGAATGGCATGCGCGCGTGCCGGATTGGCGCGATTACTACCTGGGGCTCGACCAGACCCGGCATTACGCGTACCTGAAGAAGGTCCTGCAGGCGCTGACGTTCCTCCGCGGTCCGCGGACCTGGGTGCTGAAGAGCCCGCAGCACTGCGAGCAGCTCGGCCCCTTGATGGCGACCTTCCCCGACGCGACCGTGGCCTTCACTCATCGCGATCCCGTCGCCGTGGTCCAGTCGGCCATCACGATGATGGCCTACTCCGACCGGCTGCGCCGGACCGCCATCGACCCGGAATGGCTGCTGGACTATTGGAGCGACCGCGTGCAGCGGCTGCTCGGCGCTTGCGTGCGCGACCGCGACCTCGTTCCGGCCGAACGCAGCATCGACATCGCCTTCCACCACCTCAACGGCAACGAAATGCCGCTGCTGGAACAGCTTTACCAGCGCGGGGGAGTCGAGCTGACGCCCAAGGTGCGCGCCCGCCTGCAGAACTACCTGGACGGCAATCCGCGGGGCAAACACGGCCGTGTCCGCTACGCACTGCAACGGCATTTCGGCGTGTCGCCCGACGAACTGCGCGGGCGCTTCGAGTTCTATTTCAACCGATTCGACGTCCGGCCCGAATGAAGGAGTCAACAGCGATGTTCGAGCCGATCTATCGCGAAAGGCCCGGCGCCGACGGCCTACGCCCGGCTTCGGCCGAAAAGGCCGAGCAGATAGCGCCGGGACTGTGGTGCTCGCCCGGGCTGTCGAACGCCTACCTGCTGACCACCGGCGAGGGCCGGGTCATCGTCAACACCGGCATGGGCTTCGAGGGTCCGGTCCACCGCGCCAACTTCGACGCCGTCGACCCCTCGCCGGTGCGCTACATCATCTTCACCCAGGGTCACGTCGACCACGTCGGCGGCCTGGACAGCGTGCGCGACCCCGCCACAACGGTTGTCGCGCAAGCGAACTGGACGGCGTGGCGCGACGACAACGAAAGGCTGATACCGTACCGCGCCGCCCGCAGCGCGTTCGCCTTCAAGGACACGCTGGCGTCGGGAATCCAGGACATCCAGCGCCGGCTCGGCACGAAGCGGCTGCCCGCCCAGAGTGTCCCCGCCGTCGATCTCGACTTCGAGGACACCCTGACCCTGGAGCTCGGCGGCCGGCGCTTGGAGTTGATAGCCGTGCCCGGCGGCGAGACCACCGACTCGCTGGTGGTGTGGCTGCCGGACGAGCGGATCTGCCTGTGCGGAAACACCTTTGGCCCGATATTCGGTCACATTCCCAACCTTGTCACTATGCGCGGCGACCGGTACCGCGACGCCCTGACCGCCATCGCGTCGGTCGAGCGGGTCCGCGACCTCGAACCCGAACTCCTGGTGACCGGTCACTTCGAACCGATCGCGGGACGGGAGCGCATCAACGCCGAATTGACCCGCCTGCGCGACGCGATCCGGTATATCCACGACCAGACCGTCGCGGGGATGAACGCGGGCAAGGACGTCCGCACCCTGATGCGCGAGATCACCCTGCCCCCGGAAAACGAAGTGGGCCAAGGCTACGGGAAGGTCGACTGGGATGTGCGCGCCGTGTGGGAGAACTACTCGGGCTGGTTCCACCACCGATCGACCACCGAACTGTATCCGGTCGGTTTCGAGGCTGTCGCCGCCGACGTGGTCGAACTGGCCGGCGCCGACGCGCTGGTGGACAGGGCGCGGGCGCACCTCGAGGCGGGGCGGCCACTGCACGCGATCCACCTGGCCGAGCTGGTTCCCCGCGACCACCCGGGGGCCCGCGACGTGTTGAACGGTGCGCATGAGACGCTGCTGGCCGACAGCACCAACTTCTGGGAAAGTGCTTGGCTCAGAAACCAACTAGCGAGGAACGCATGACGGCGCGAGTCAGCTTCGACTTCACCGGGACGACCGTCTTGGTCACCGGCGGCACCAGCGGGATCGGCCATGCCACCGCAACGCTGTTCCGGGACGCCGGAGCCGACGTCACCATCACGGGAACCAAACCCGCGGCCGCGGACTACGACACCGACCTGTCGGGCATGGCCTATCGACAGTTGCGCATCACCGACCCCGAATCGGTGGACGCGTTGGCGCAGGCGTTCGCGGGCCTCGACGTCCTGGTGAACAACGCCGGCGCGAATTTCCCCGGCGGACTTGACGAGTCGAAACCCGACGGATTCGATGCCTCGGTCGCGCTCAATCTGATCGGTCCCTACCGGCTCACCGTCGCGTTGTATCCGGCGCTGAAGTCGTCGACCGCGGCAGGCGGCGCCAGCGTGGTCAACGTCGCGTCGATGTCGGCGCTGCGCGCCGTCCCATTGGTCCCCGGCTACGGCGCCGCGAAGGCCGGCGTGGTCTGCATCACGCGCAACCTCGCGGTGAAGTGGGCGCACAAGGGAATCCGGGTGAACGCGGTGGCGCCGGGCACGATCGACACCCCGATGACCGCGCCCATGCACGGCGCGGCCGAGCTGGTCGAATCCGAGCTGGCCCACATCCCGTTGCGCCGCTTCGGATCGGTCGGGGAAATCGCGCCGACGGTGGCCTTCCTGTGCACGGAGCAAAGCAGCTACACCAGCGGCGCGCTCTTCGTCGTCGACGGCGCGTCCGACTGTGTCTGAAAGCAAAGGATTCACAATGACATTCGCTTTGCACCCGCAGGACTTCTACCACACCGGCGTCGTGGTGCCCGACCTCGGCGCGGCGATGGCCAGGCTGAGCGCGCTGGCCGGCTACCGGTGGATCAATCCGATGAGCTACACGCTGCCTTTTCGCACCGCCTCCGGCGTCCGCGAATTGACGTCGACGATCGTCTACTCCCTGCAGAGCCCCCACGTCGAACTGGTTCAGGAGGTTCCCGGCAGCCCGTGGACGGCGGCGCCGGGTAACGCCGTCCATCACCTCGGCTACTTCAGCGATGATTTGGCCGAAAGCGCGCGGGCGTTGGAGGCCAACGGCTTCACTCTCGAGATGACCGCCGACACGCCCGGGTCCGAACTTTCGCTGTTCGCCTACTTCACGGACGCCTCGGGCACCCGCATCGAGATCGTCGACCGCGCGCTTTTCCCCGACTTCCCCGCCTTCCTGCAGTCGATGGCCGGGGGCGAGGAGGCATGACGTGCTGCTGAGCGTGCTGCGCTTCAATTTCGCGTCGCCGCAGGGTGATCCGCGCACCCAGGGCGCGCTGCTCCGCGCCGCGCTCGAGCTGGCGCAGTGGGGCGAGTCGCACGGCATCACCTCGATCAGTGTCGACGAGCACCACGCGACCGGGCACGGGTGGAGCTGCAACCCGATCATGGCCGCGTCGATGTTCCTGGCCCGAACCACGACGCTGATCGCCAGCGTCGACTGCGCGCTGGGGCCGCTGTGGAATCCGGTCCGGCTCGCCGAAGACATCGCGCTCGTCGACAACATGAGCCACGGCCGGCTGCTGACGACGGTGGGCCTGGGCTATCGAACGGTCGAATACGATTCGCTCGGAATCGATTTCGGCCGCCGCGGCGAGCTGATGGACGGCCTGGTCGAGCGGATGCTGTCGGTGTGGTCCGGCGCCGGCGCGGACGCGGGAGTCTGCACCGGCACCTGGACCCGGCCGCACCCGCCGTTGTTCGTCGGCGGCGGTTCGCGCGCGACGGCGCGGCGCGCCGCACGTTTTCGGCTCCCGCTCAGCCTCGCCGACCACCTGCCCGACATCGCCGCCTACTACCGCGAGCTTTGTTCCGAGGTCGGCCTCAAGCCGCTCGTCGTCATGCCCGCCGCGATCAACCGCGGGATGATCTTCCTGCACGAGGACCCCGATCGCGCGTGGGCGGAGCTCGGCGATCACATCCTTTGGGAGGCAGTCACTTACGGCGGCTGGTCGCACGAGCAACGTTCGCTCATGCACCTGCCCGGCGTGCGGACCCTGGACGAGGTCAGGGCGTCGGGACGATACCGGTTCCTCACGCCCGATGAGCTGATCGCCGAGGTGCGTGACGCCGAGGACTTCGGGCCGCTCGTCATGCACCCCCTGGTGGGCGGCATGCCCGTCGACGAGGCGTGGAAGTCGGTCCAGCTGCTCACCGACAAGGTCCTGCCCGCGCTCACCTGATTGCGCACCCGGATAACGGGTATGGCCCTTGCGTCGGAACTGAGATCACAAGGATGGGGAACCCGTGAAATCTGCAGTCAGCAGGGGAGTCGCACTCTTCGGTGGTGTCGTGATGGTCGTCTTCGGAGTCGCCTTGGGTGGCACCGTCAACGCATCCGCGACCAACGCGCCCGCGGCGCCGCCGACTTCGTCCAGCCCCGCTCCGCCGCCCCCACCGTCGTCGGCGCCCTCTTACGGCGGCGGCTCCGGCAGCGTGCCCCCGGCCGGGGGAGGCGCGGGCGGTGGCGCTGGTGGCGGAGCGGGCGGCGGCGCTGGAGGTGGCGCCGGGGGCGGTGGCGGCTAGGCCGCTCTCACGAAGCGAGCCCGGTCAGGTCGGGCCGTCCGCCGAGGCGCTGCACCGTCGAACTGGCGGCCGCCGCCGCGCGCCGGCCCGCCTGGCGCGGCCCGGCACCGTCGCGCAGGGCGGCGATGAGCCCGGCCACGAAGGCGTCTCCGGCGCCGGTTGGATCGACCACCTTCACGTCGGCGAACTCGAACAGCTCGCGGTCGGCCTGCCATGCCAGTAGGTCGCCGACGGCGGCCCGTCCGTACGCAACACCAGATCGCGCCCGATTTGCCCGATCACCACAACGCTCATGGGAATACTGTGCCCATTCAGCTCGCCGCGAATCGCCGGGCGGCGAGGTGTCGCCGTGTGGTTCGATCAGCACAAGACGAGGTCAGGAGAAAAGTGACTCGACGATTCGGCCGGCTCCTTGCTATCCCGTTCATCTGGGCGTTGGCGATGCTGCTCGCGCCGTCGGCGTGGGCCGACGCCTACACCGACCAGGTGGTGGGCAGGTTCAATGCGCAGACGCATGTGGTTGCCGACCCGGCGGGTAGGCCGCCCCTGCAGAACCCGGACAGGGTGAACGACCAGATCCTGACCACTCGATGGGCGTGGAGCTCGACACCCCGGCTCTGGGTTGCCGCGGTGGCCCCCGACCAGACCGGCGTGACGACGGCGGATGCCATTCACAACGTCATCCTGGGCCGCGATCCCGGGTTCAGCGGCGTCATCCTGGTGATCGACGCCAGGGGCTACCACGTGCGGGCCTACAACGTGCCGCGGGAGGTCGCCGACAGCGTGAATGCGCTCCTAGACCAGTCGGCAAGGGCCCACCGCAACGATCCCTACGGCGCGACCAGTGAGTTCGTCAGCAAGCTGGCCGGTGTGAGCGTCGCGTCGGGCGGGCCGGTGACGACCTCCCCGGTCGGCACCGCGAAGCACACCAGCTGGACCTGGCTGTGGGTGCTGCTGATCTTCGTCGGCGTGGTGCTGGCGATCTGGTTCGCGATGGGCCGAAACCGCAAGCGCCGCAAGGACGCCGAGGCGCGCGAGCGGATCAAGGAACAGTTGATCGCCGCCGAATCCGAGGCCGCCGACCTCGATAGCGCGGTGATGACCAATGCCGACGTGGACGTCAGCGCCGAGTCGTTGAAGGCGAACGCCAGCCTGTCCGACGCCCGCAAGGCGTACCAGGCGGGTGACTACACCGCGGCGCGGGCGCACCTGCGGGCCGTGCAGTCCACCGTCGACAAGGCCAATCGCAAGCTGAACCCGGCGGCAATCCCCAATGTGAACGCCGTGACCTCGGTGCCGCCCGGGGAGCGCAAGCAGGCCACGGTGCGGGCGAGGAACCCGGACACCGGGCAGGTCGTGACGATCAACAACAACAACTACAGCACCACCCCGCAGCCGGGCTACGCGAACTACTACCCCGGCGGCTACCACAACGGAATGTTCTTCTACCCAGGCTATTACCCGTACGCGTTCTGGGGTCCGGGCTGGGGTTGGGCCATCGCCGATGTGCTGCTGGTCGATGCCCTGTTGGACGACCACTGGGGCGGCAGCTACGACCGCGGGTTCGAGGACGGGCGGGATTCGGCGCTGGCTAATTCGGGCTACGACGGTTACCAGGGCGGCTACGACAGCGGGTACGACAGCCAGCAGGGCGACGTCGGCTTCGACGGCAATTACCAGTACTCGGGTGGCGGCGACACCGGCTTCGGCGGCGACTCGTACTCCGGCGGCGGCGACGTCGGTTTCGGCGGATTCGATTCGGGCGGCGGTTGGGACTCGGGCGGCGGGTTCGACTCGGGCGGGGGCTTCGACTCCGGCGGGGGCTTTGACTCCGGTGGGGGTAACGACAGCTTCTGACCTCAGAAGGCGGAGATCCCGTCGCGGTTCGGGTGCAGCGCCCCGACCGGGGAGGTCAGCGGAAGGTGCAGCGCGTCAACGATTCCGGGCTCGGCGGCGCAGACCCACGGGATGGCGTTGACCGCGCGCATGCCGGTGGCCAGCAGTCCGTGATCGTTGTGGCTGTCGCCGGGCCGATGTCCCACCTCGAACTCGGCGTCAAAGCTCGGTTCGCCGTCGATGATGACGCGCCAGATGCCGTCGGTTCCGCCGGTGCGGCCCTTCGGCCAGTCCAGGGCCAGGTCGTCGGCGATGCGGTCGACGTGCTCGATGGTGATGACGTCGACGCCGTCGACGACGCCGATGCAGCGGGCCCGGGTTGCGCCGACCGTTCCCGCCTCGACAAGCCCGAAGGCGGTGGGGATTTCGCGTGGCGTGGGCAAGAACTCGCACGTCTCGCGGATGTCGTCGAGCGCCACGCCCAGCGCGTCGGCGACCATGGTGACGGCGGCGCCCCAGCCCCAGCGCAGCACGCCGGGCATCATCAACCCGCCTTGGTAATCGAGGGGCTGGCCGAAACCGAACAGCTCGCGCATGTCGTATTCGGCCGGGTACTCGGAATAGTTGGTGATTTCGATGCCGCGCACCGAATACACCTTGTGTGACATCGACATCAGTGCGATGGGGAACAGGTCGGCGCCGAATCCCGGCTCGATGCCGCTCGAGAACAGCGAGCTGCCACCGGCTTCGGCCGCGCCGCGGATCGCATCGGTCACCTTGGCGGGCATCGATCCTCGCGGGTAGACCAGTCCCGGTATCGCGGTGGTGACGACATTCTTTCCAGCGGAAAGGATTCGGCACAGGTCGCCGATCGCTTCCTTCATTCGTGGCGGCGCCGGCGCTGCGTAGACGACGCAGTCCGCGTCGCCGCCGAGGATCTCCGACTCGTCCCGGGTGGCGGCGACGCCGAGCGGGTCGATGCCCGCGAGTTCACCGGCGTCCTTGCCGTTCTTGCTGTCCGAGTGCACCCATACCCCGACCAGGTCGAGGTTCGGCCGGTCGGCGATGGTTCGGATTGCGTACTTGCCCACTCCGCCGGTGGCCCATACCGCTACCTTGTACGTGTCGTTCACGATTTCGACTTCCTTCGCCAATGCGGGCTCTTGATGGCCTCAACGGCATCGGTGACGTAGCCGTCGAGCGGACGGGGTTTCCTGGTGGACTGGCGCACCCACCGCTGGAACGCGAAATCGCCTGCGGCGAAGCCGAGTTGGACCAGCAGGCCGGGCCGGATGTCGGTGTCGGGGTTGGTTCCCATCCGCTCGCCGATCAGCTTCGTCGCGCGCTCCTTGTCCGCGGGTGTGTGCAGCGTGACCTTGTCGAGCAGGCCGGGCGCCACCAGCAGCGCCTCGCGCCACTCCTCGCAGTCGGCCGGGTCGAATGATCGGGTGCGGACGACGATCGCGTTGACCAGCGCGACGTCGGGTGGTTCGGTGGCGGGCCGCTCCTCGAGCAGGCTGACGATCGCGGCGCCACCGTGGCGCAGCGGCGCGAGCAGCAGTTCCTCCTTGGCCGGCACGTGCCGGAAGAAGGTGCGCGGTGAAACGCCTGCGGCCGAGGCGATTTCCTCCGTCGTCACGGCGTCGTAGCCGCGCTCGATGAACAGCCGGAACGCCGCGCGACGGATGTCGGCGCGGATCTGGGCGCGCTGTCGTTCCCGCAACGACTGGCTCAACGGAAGCAGCCGATCCCGCCGTCGACCTGGATCGTCTGGCCGGTGATGAACGTGGCGTCGGTGCTGAGCAGGAACGCGACCAGCGCACCCACGTCGGTGCGGACGTCGCCGATGCGTTTCATCGGCACCCGCCCGACGGCTTTGGCATAGTCGTTGGGCGCGAACTGCTTCCACGCTTTGACGCCGTCGGACTCGGCGAACGGGCAGATGACGTTGACGCGGATGTTGTCGCGTCCCCACTCCAGGGCGGCGACCTTGGAGAGCCCGCGGATGCCTTCCTTGGCGGCGGCGTAACCGCCCCACTTGGGTTCGCCGCCGGTGCCGGTGCCGGAGCCGAGGTTGACGATCGACCCGCCGCCGGCCTCGACCATCAGCGGGTACACGGCCTGCATCAGCAGGAAGGTGGCCCGGGGTCCGACGTCGTACCCGAGCGCCAGGTCCTCGGTGGTGATGTCGACGAATCGCTTGGGCTCGTTGGTGGCGATGGCGTTGTTCACCAGGCCGTGTACGGTGCCGAACGCGTCGACCGCGGCCGCCACGATCCGCGGTGCGCTGGCCGGGTCGCGCAGGTCGGCGACCAGTTGTTCGGCGCGCCCGATCTGCTTGAGTTCGGTGGTGGTCGCGTGCAGGGCCTCGTCCTGGATGTCCACCAGCAGCACCGACGCGCCGCGTTCCAACAGCGCCGCGGCGATGCCCTTGCCGACGCCCTGCGCGGCGCCGGTGACGATCGCGACGTGGCCGCGCATCGAGTCGGGGTGCGAATAGCTCATCGCACCGGCCCCAGCTGAAGCGGCACGCCGCGGTGCATCTCGTAGGTGCTGCGCGCCCCGTCGGGCAGCTCGATGAACTCGACCGGAGTCCCGTCTGGATCCTTGACGAAAAACATTCGCACCCCGCCGATTTCGAACGGATCCTGATCGGGCGGATAGCCGGCGGCGGCGATGCGGCGGTGGGCGTCGTCGAGATCGGGCACCCGCAGCGACACGTTGTGGATGCCGGTGATGCCGCGCCGCTGCTCCCCGGTGCCGGGTTTGGCGCCGAGTGAGAGGAGCTCGACCATCAGCCCGCCCAGCAGGCCGCCCACCACCCGACCCTCCTGCTTTCGCTTCGCGTGCAGTGCGGCGTCGAAGGGCTCGCCCGAGATCAGCGTGTCGAAGACGACGTCCATGCCGAGAGTGTCGCGGTAGAACGCCAGCGCGCGGTCCATGTCCGTCACCCCGACGACGAGGTGGCAGAAGGACACGTCGGTCAGCGCGGTCACGGCTTATCCGCGAGATCGGCTGCGGGACGCCCGGCGAACAGCGGCAGGTCGAGGTAGGTCTTGATGCCCGGCTCGGCGGCGCAGACGTCGGGGATCGCGTTGACGCAATGGTTGGCGGTGGCCACGACGCCCGGATTCTTTATCAGCCCTTCGGCGATCGTCTCCGGTTGCAGCCCCTTGAAGGTGAGGCTGACGGTGGGATCGCCGGTGATCTCGACCTCGAAGCGTTCGCCGCGCCCGCCGAAATTCCAGGCCGGGTCCAGGTTTTCCTCACCCATCAGCCAGTTGACCGCGGCGGTGATGACCGGCTCGCCGTCGACGAGCGCCTGCCAGCGGAACCGGCGCGCGGCCACCTTTCCCGTGGTTATCGGGAACGGGGCGTAGTCGATGTCGGACGTCGCCACAGCGACGTCCTGGATGGTCCTGATGTTCGGCTCGATGCGAAATCCCATGTGGTCGGCCACCATTCGCACCGACTGCTTGAAACCTGCCTCGAGCAGGCCGGCCATGGGTCCCTGCATCGCTTCCTCGGGGGTGCCGCCGAATCCCATGATGTGGCGCACGACGTCCGGGGCATTGTAGGTGCGGATGTCGGAGAACTCCTCGGCGCGCACGTGGGTGACCGCCGAGGAGAGCGAGGACAACATCAGCGGGAATCGCTCGGTGATGCCGCCGGGGTGGATTCCCGAACCGTGCAGCGTCACACCATTTTCGAGCGCGGCGTCGGCGATGGCCCGGTGACGCGGGTTGCTCAGGTCGGGGTACACCCAGCCGACGGGGGTGACCACGTTCTTGCCGGACCGCAGGATCGCCAGGACCTCGTCGTCGTTGGGGACAAGCGGGCTATACATGACGCAATCCGCGTCGAGGGCCAGCACTTCGTCGACGCTGGTGGTCGCCGTGACACCCAGCGGCGGGGCTCCGATGATCTCGCCCACGTCCACGCCGTCCTTGTTGGCGCTGTGCACCCAGCACCCGACGAGTTCGAGCTGCGGATGATTCAGCACGCACGCGATGGCGGCCTTGCCGACGCCCCCGGTCGCCCATTGGATGACCCGAATGCTCACCTGTGACCTCCCGAGTGCTTTACACGCCAACGGCTGGAATGGCACAGTATGACCCGCTGACAGTCACTGTCAATGACGCATGGAAGGCTGGCGATGGGCGCACTCGACGGCAAGATCGCGATCGTCACCGGCACCAGCCGCGGCGTCGGCGTCGGCATCGCTCACGAGTTGCTGCGCGCCGGTGCCACCGTCGTCGGCTGCTCCCGCTCGCCCCTGGACACCATCCCCGGCATCGACGCCGACTGGGCGAGCCGCGCATCCCAAAGGGTTTGCGACCAAGGCGATTACCGCTCGATCGACTCGTTCATCGCCGACGTCGTGGCCACCCACGGGCGGGTCGACATCCTGGTGAACAACGCCGGCGGCACGGTGCCGGCGCCGCACGCCGAAAGCATTCCCTCGCTCGTCTCGCGCATTCAGGGCGCACCGGACAGCGACGACGACTACGAACGCACGGCGCTGTTCCACGCGTTCGCGGTCCAGATGAACCTCATCAGCCCGCTCTGGTTCGCGATCCGCGCGTACCGGCAGATGTGCACCCAGGACGGCGTGGGCTGCATCATCAACATCTCCAGCGGCGCGGGGCACCCGGCCGGATCTCCGACCCTGGTCTCCTACGGGGCGGCCAAGAGCGGGCTGAACCATCTCACCCGTTCGCTGGCCGAGGAATGGGGGCCCAAGGTCCGGGTCAACTGCGTCGCCCTGGGCCCGACGATGACCGAGAACTTCCGGTCGTTCGTGTTGCCCAAGGACGACCCGACCGGCGAAAAGTACTTCGCCGCAGTGCCGTTGCGCCGCGCGGGGGAGCCCGCGGAGGTGGGCCGCGTCTGCGTGTTCCTGGCCGGCGGCGACGCAGACTTCGTCAACGGCACCACCATCGAATGCGACGGCGGCATGCTGCCGGGGGTGCTCTACGACGCGGGCCTGAAGACCATCACCGATCTGCTATAGCAATCGCCCACCTCGACCGACGTCGATCTGCTACTTTCCGGACACGCCAACGGTTCGGTGAACCCGGGGAGGCATCGTGCATCGGACAGTCGCCGCGGCAGTGGGGGCCGCACTCGGGTTCGTCGTGGTCGGCTTCGTCGGGACGCCTCGGGCGGCCGCCGACAACCCGGTCTGCAGCCAGACGTGGTGTTCGTTCCTGTCTCCGTCACGCAACATCGGCTGTGAGATCGACTATCAACGTGGCCGCGACATACCCGACGAAGCGTATTGCCAGACGACGTCGCCGCCGCAGTCCGTGCACATGTCCACCGACGGGACGTACAAGAGCTGCACCGGAGAATCCTGCCTCGGCAACGCGGGGGAGGGCACGCCCACCCTGCCCTACGGCCAGACCGCTGGGCTCGGCCCGTTCAGCTGTCGGTCGGAAGCCAGCGGCATCACGTGCACGGTGACGGGTCGTGGCTTCTCCATCTCCAACGGGGGGATCACGCCCGTCGGATAACGCTTGACGCTGTCCTCTACTGTCAAAAAGCTGTCCTCTGCTGTCAATACTCCGACCCCTGCGCTGCCGCAAAGTGGATGCAGCGGTAAGCCACCGCATCCGACAGCAGATTCAAGGAACGGCCATGACCTCCAACAGCATCGAACACGTCGACGTGTTGATCATCGGCGCCGGCATCTCGGGCATCGGCGCCGCCTACTACCTGCGGACGATGCAGCCCGGCAAGACGTTCGCGATCCTGGAGGCGCGCGACGAGATCGGCGGGACGTGGGACCTGTTCCGGTACCCCGGAATTCGCTCCGACTCCGACCTGCACACGTTCAGCTACGAGTTCAAGGCGTGGGAGAACGAGAAGGCGATCGCCAGCGCCGACGCGATCATGGCCTACCTCCGCGAGACCGTCGCCGAAAACGGGATCGGCCAGTCGATCCGCTTCCGTCACAAGGTGATCAGCGCGGCCTGGTCCACCGAGGACGCGCGCTGGCTGGTCGAAATCGAGCGCGCGGGCGAACGCATCACCATGACGTGCGGATGGTTCTTCTGCGCGAGCGGCTACTACCGCTACGACGAGGGGTTCACCCCCGAGTTCCCGGGCCGGGAGCGGTTCGCCGGACAAATCATCCACCCGCAGCACTGGCCCGAGGACCTGGACTACAGCGGCAAGCGGGTGGTGATCATCGGCAGCGGCGCGACCGCGGTCACGCTGGTTCCCGCCATGGCCGAGACCGCCGGACACGTGACCATGCTGCAGCGCTCGCCGACCTACATCCTGCCGGTGCCGTCGGAGGACCGCATCGCCAACACGTTGCCCAAGCTCGTCGGCCGCGACCGCGCCTACGCCATCACCCGACGCAAGAACATCGCCAAGCAGCGGCTCGTCTGGCGGTTCTGCCAACAGCACCCGCGCGCCGCCCGCCGGCTGATCCGCCACCTCAACGCGAAGCAATTGCCGGCCGGATACCCGGTCGACGAGCACTTCCGGCCGTCCTACGACCCGTGGGACCAGCGGCTGTGCGCCGTGCCCGACGCCGACATGTTCAAGGCCATCCGCGACGGCCGCGCCTCGGTGGTCACCGACCAGATCGAGACCTTCACCGAGCGCGGAATCCGGTTGCGCTCCGGGCGCGAACTCGAAGCCGACATCATCGTCACCGCCACCGGCCTGAACCTGCTGGCCTTCGGCGGGATCAGCCTCTCGGTGGACGGGGTTCCCGTCGACCTGCCGGACAAGGTGGCGTTCAAAGGGTTCCTGCTCAACGACGTCCCGAACTTCTCCTATGTGTTCGGCTACACCAACTCGTCGTGGACGCTCAAGGTCGGGCTGGTGTGCGAGCACTTCTGCCGGCTGCTGGCCCACATGGACGCGCACGGGCACCGCATCTGCTACCCGCGGCTGCCCGGGCCCATGCCGACCAAGCCGCTGTTGGAAGTCACGGCCGGCTACGTCAAGCGATCCGTCGAGCAGTTCCCGCGCCAGGGCGCCGAGGGGCCGTGGCGAACCTCGATGGATTACCGCGGCGACTACAAGACGCTGCGCGAGGGTCCGGTCGACGACGACAACCTGTGCTTCGCCGGCGCGCGAGTTCGGGTGCGGTAAGCGGCCGGTCCCGTCCCGAACCAGCGCTTGCACGAGCGGGTCAGCACGCTCTGCTCGGCGTAGCCCAGCTCGCGCGCCAGGTGCGAAAGGCTGATGCCGGTGTTGCGCAGGTACCGGTCGGCGGCGTCTTTGCGGACCTGATCCACCAATGCCGCGAATGTCGTGTCCTCTTCGGCGAGTCTGCGCTGCAGCGTTTTTGGGTGCAGGTTGAATTGCTCGGCGACTAGCTCGAGGGTGGCCGTCCCGGTGGGCAGCAGCTGGCGAACGATAATGCGCACCGACTCCACGATCCCCGCATTTCGGGGCGTGATGCCGCTCAAATAGTCGACAACGGCCTTGTGGGCGACGTCGTCGCGGTGCAACGGGCGGCTCAAGTCGGCCGTGCGCACCGTGAAACCCGCTGCCCGCGAGGCGAACTCGGGCGTGCAACCGAAATACCGCACATAGTCGGCTTTGGGCATGAGCGGGTCATGCGGCAGATGCACCTTCAGCGGGACGTAATCGGCACCCATGAGCAGCCGGAACACCCGCACCGAGACACCCAGCGACAGCTCCGTGGTCTGCGCGTGCGGTGGCGGGTTATCCAAGAGAAATTCCAGCGTCACGAAGGAGCGCTGCGGATCGGCCAGCGACGTGACCCGCAGCGCGATCACCGGGCTGTACGCCGCCATGTAGGTGCCGAAGATCTCCAAGGCGTCCGCCACGGTGCCTGCGGTGCGCGCCGCCACGCCGACCGGACCCAGAATCTCGATGCCCTGCCGCTCGGCCAACCGTCTCCCGAAGTCCGGCGTGTTCGTGGCCTGGGCAGCGGACTCGATGGCCTGTATCGCGGCCCGGTACGAGATAAACGCGTCGTAATTGCCGGCGTCTCGCTCGCGGACGCCCGCCGCGCGCAGCAGGCTCGCGGGGTCGCCGCCCAACTCGGCGACGAGGCCCGCATAGTTCGAGAGCGCGGTCCCGCGTACAACAGACATGTGTCTTGGATTGTCAAAATGCTGTCGTGAGATGTCAAGACGTCGGCCCGTCGATGAGGGAGGGTACGGGGAGTGCCGCCAATACAGCCGAAAGATGCAAGGAGATCGCATGAGCAGCTCGCTGGAGCCCACCCCGGAGCAGTTCGCGGCGCTCGCCGCCAGGCCCGCCGACGCGCCGGTGCTGATGGTCAACCTGTTGAAGTTCAAGACCGCGGGCGGGCTGGAGTCCTACCTGCAATACGGGCAGGAGGTCGCGCCGCACCTGCAACGCGTGGGTGCGACGCTGCGGTACGCCGGTGCGGCGCCAACGGTCGTCATCGGGGACGGCGAACGGCCTTGGTGGGACGCGATTCTCATCGTCGAATATCCGACGCCGCAGGCGTTCATCGACATGGTGACGACGCCCGAGTACGCGAAGGTGCACGAGCATCGCGCGGCGGGGCTGGAGCGCGGCGACCTCATCGCCACCTCCGCGTGGGCGGTCGCCTAACCCAGGACGGGAACGCGGCGCTCGCGCGCCAATCGATCGAGCGCGGCCTGCATGACCGAGCGGACGTAAGCGTCGACCTCGTCGACGTCGGGGTCCTCGCCGAACCGCTCGGCGACGTCGATGGGCTTCAGCACCTGGTAGATGATCTTGGCGGGCAACGGCATGTTGGCCGGGAAGAACACCGACATCCCGAACGGGAACCCGATCGTGATCGGGAGGATCTCGATCCGAAACCGCTTGAGCCCCAAGCTCTTCGCCAGCCAATTGCCGCGCGTGAGGAAAAGCTGGGTCTCCTGCCCGCCGATCGACACCGCCGGCACGATCGGCACGCCGGCTTCCAGGGCGGTCCGCACGTATCCGGTGCGGCCGTCGAAGTCGACGACGTTCTGCCGCAGCGTCGGACGGAACGCGTCGTAGTCGCCGCCCGGGAAGGCCAGCACCACCGCACCCGAACGCAACGCCTCGCCCGCGTTCTCCCGGTTGGCGTGGATGACGCCGAGCCGTCCCAGCGCCGCCCGAAACGGTGTGAAGAACACGCCGTAGTGGGCCACGGTGTACAGCGGGCGGTCGTAGCCGAACCTGCCGTACAGGGCCGGGGCCAGCACGTTCCAATCGGGCGTCAGGACGCCGCCGGAATGGTTGGACACCAGCAGCGCGCCGCCCGCCGCCGGGACGTTTTCCAGGCCCCGAACTTCCGGGCGGAACCAGCGCTTGATGACCGGGTTCACCGCGTTGATCAGCATCTCGGTGAAGGTGGGGTCCCACTTGGCGATTTCGGGATAAGTCATTTCGTCACCCGCCGACTCGTCGCTGTGCCGTATTCGAGTGCCGTCATCGTCCCGCAGGGGCTGCCGCCTCGACAGAGCCGCAATCCCCGCACGGCGGGGACCAAAGACCTTGCGTAGCAGCCAGGGACCAATGGCGGCCACGGTGGGTCCAAAGACCCGTTCGAACACTCCCAGTCGCCGATAACGTGGCCGGCGAGGTGCAGCGATGACGGTATTGATGACGGGGTTTCCCGGGTTTCTCGGCAGCGCGCTGCTGCCGAGCATCCTCAAACGCGTTGACGGCTCGGCGATCTGCCTGGTGCAGCCCAAGTTCGCCACCCTCGCGGAACGACGGGTGGCCGAGCTCGGCGCCGCCGACCCGTTCCTCGAGGGCCGGATTCAGGTGGTCGAGGGCGACATCACCCGACCGGGGCTGGGGCTCGCCCCGGGCGCCCTCACCGGCGTCACCGAGGCGTGGCACCTGGCCGCCGCATACGACCTGACCGTGCCCCGCGACGTGGCGGTTCGGGTCAACGTCGACGGCACGCGCAACGTGCTGGACGCCCTCGAGCGCTGCCCCATGCTGACCCGCCTGCACTACGTCAGCACCTGCTATGTCAGCGGCCGCTACGACGGCGCGTTCGGCGAGGACGATCTCGAAGTCGGCGCGCCGTTCAACAACTATTACGAGGAGACCAAGAACCTCGCTGAGGCCGACGTCCGCCGCCACATGGCCACCGGCCTGCCGGCCACGATCTATCGCCCCGCAATTGTCGTCGGCGACAGTCGCACCGGCGAAACGCAGAAGTTCGACGGACCCTATTTCGTCATGCAATGGCTGTTGCGGCAGTCCCGGCGGGCGCTCCTGCCCGTGGTGGGCGACCCGACGGCGACACGCGTGAACGTGGTCCCGCGCGACTTCGTCATCGACGCCGTCGCATATCTGAGCGGCCTCCCCGCATCCGAGGGCCGGACCTATCAGCTGGCCGATCCGTTCCCGCTCACCGTCGACGAGATGACGAAGACGATCGCGGAGGCAACCGGCAGGGAACTCATCAAGGTGCCGTTGCCGCGCCGGCTCGCGAAGGCATCCCTGGCGCATGTTCCGGGCCTGTACCGCCTGACGCGGATCCCGCCCGAGGCGGTTGACTACTTCGCGCATCCCACCACCTACCTGACCGACCACTGCCGGGCGGACCTCGCCGGCAGCGGTATCTCGGCGCCCGCGTTCGGCAGCTATGTCGACCGGCTGGTCGAGTACATGCGCGGCCATCCCGAGGTCGGTTCGGCGGCGATGTTCTAAGAGCCCTTCGCCTCCCGGGCTCTTCGCGGTCTAATGGGTGCATGGAACCGATGGCGCCCACCGACGGGGTATTTCTGCTGGGCGAATCCCGTGAGCATCCCATGCACGTGGGCGGCTTGTCGTTGTTCGAACCGCCGGAGGGCGCAGGCCCCGAATTCGTCCGCGAGTTCACCGACGCCATGATCGCCAACGACGAATTCCAGCCCACCTTCCGCAAGCACCCCGCGACGCTTCTGGGCGGTATATCCCCGATGGCGTGGACCTATGACGACGAGGTCGACGTCGACTACCACGTCCGGCGCTCGGCGCTGGCAGCACCGGGCCGGGTTCGCGAACTGCTGGAGCTGACGTCCCGCCTGCACACCGGTTTGCTCGACCGCCACCGCCCCCTGTGGGAGCTTTACGTCGTGGAGGGGCTGAACGACGGCCGGTTCGCCATGTACAGCAAGATGCATCATGCGCTGATCGACGGCGTTTCGGCGATGAAGCTGATGCAGCGCGCACTGTCGGTCGACCCGAACGACAAAGAGATACGGGCGATGTGGAGCCTGCCCAGGCGAAAGCGCACGTCCGGCCCAGCATCTCGGCTCGGCTCATTGGTCAAGACGTTGGGATCGCTTGCGGCGCTTGGCCCTTCGACGGTTTCGCTCGCCCGCGCGGCGCTGTTCGAGCAGCAGGTGACGTTGCCCTTCGGCGCCCCGCGCACCATGCTGAACGTCAAGATCGGCGGCGCGCGGCGCTGCGCCGCGCAGTCGTGGTCGGTGGACCGCATCAGAACCGTCAAGGCCGCCTCGGGTGTGACTCTGAACGACGTCGTGTTGGCAATGTGCGCGGGCGCCCTGCGCTACTACCTGCTCGAGCAGAACGCGCTGCCGGACAGCCCGCTTGTCGCGATGGTCCCGATGAGCCTGCGCAAGGACGACGAGGCCGACGCCGGTGGCAACCTCGTCGGAGCAATCCTCTGCAATCTGGCAACCGACACCGACGACCCCGCAGAACGGCTGCAGACCGTCAGCGAGTCGATGCACAAGAACAAGAGGGTGTTCTCCGAGTTGCCCCGTGCCCAGGCGCTGGCGCTGTCGGCGGTGAACATGGCGCCGCTCGCACTGGCGGCGGTTCCCGGGTGGGTGTCGTCGACGTCGCCGCCGTTCAATCTGGTCATCTCGAACGTGCCGGGGCCTCGCGAACGGATGTATTGGGGCGGCGCCCGGCTCGACGGCAGTTATCCGCTTTCTATTGCGTTGGACGGGCAGGCGCTGAACATCACCCTGGTCAGCAACGCGGGCAACCTCGATTTCGGACTGGTCGGATGCCGTCGCAGCGTTCCACACCTGCAGCGCCTACTCACGCACCTAGAGTCGGCGCTCAAGGATCTGGAACGGGCCGTCGGGGTCTGACCGTTCATGCCCACGCTCAGTGCGGGTGTGTTGTTGTACCGGGCGCGTGCCGGCGTCGTCGAAGTCCTGATCGCGCATCCCGGCGGTCCGTTCTGGGCCCGCAAAGACGAGGGGGCCTGGTCGATACCCAAGGGTGAGTACGCCGACGGCGAGGACCCCTGGGCCGTTGCGCAGCGCGAGTTTTCCGAGGAGTTGGGGCTGTCGGTCCCAGCCGGGCCGCGGCTGGATTTCGGCCCGCTGAAACAACCCAGCGGCAAGGTGGTCACCGCCTACGCCGTCGGGGCCGACCTCGACGTCACCGACGCACACAGCAACACCTTTCAAATCGAGTGGCCGAAGGGCTCGGGCCGGATGCGGGAGTTCCCCGAGGTCGACCGGGTCGGCTGGTTCGCGGTGGCGCAGGCGCGCACGAAGCTGCTCAAGGGCCAGCGTCCGTTTCTCGATCGATTGATGGCGCATCCGGCACTGGCCGGCCTAACCGAAGGGGGTTGACATGCAAACACTGCGCACACCCGACGGGCGGTTCGACGACGTGCCCGACTTTCCTTATGCCCCAAGGTATTGCGAGATCGCAGCTGGTGACGGCGGGACGCTGCGGGTCGCTTGGGTGGAGGACGGGCCGCCAGGCGCCGACCCGGTTCTCATGCTGCACGGCGAGCCGTCGTGGTCGTTCCTGTACCGCAAGATGATTCCGATCCTGGCCGCCGCGGGGCATCGGGTCATCTGCCCCGACCTGGTGGGTTTCGGTCGTTCGGACAAGCCGACCCGTCGCGAGGACCACACCTACGCGCGCCACGTCGAATGGATGCGGGCCGTCGCTTTCGACGTCCTCGACCTTCGTCATGTGACCCTGGTGGGCCAGGACTGGGGCGGGCTGATCGGCTTGCGGCTGGCGGCCGAGCATCCCGAACGGTTCGCCCGCCTGGTCGTCGCCAACACCGGGCTGCCGAACGGCGAGCAGCCGATGGCCGAGGACTGGTGGCGCTTCCGCAAGGCCATCGCCATCGCTCCGGACCTGAACATCGGCTGGTTCGTGCAGGGCGGTTGCAGCACGCAGCTGAGCGGCGAGGTGCGCGAGGGCTACAACGCGCCGTTCCCGGACGACCGGTTCTGCGCCGGGCCGCGCGCCATGCCCACCCTGGTGCCCACCTCGCCGGACGATCCCGCTGCTGCGGCCAACAAGGCGGCGTGGGCCAAGCTGTCCGTGAGCCCGACGCCCATGCTCGTCGCGTTCAGCGACAGCGATCCCATCACCGCGCCGATGGCCGCGATCTTCCAGCGCGAGATGCGCGGCGCGCAGGGCATCGATCACCCGACGATTCGCGGCGCGGGTCACTTTCTGCAGGAGGACGCCGGCGAGGAACTGGCCAACCACATCGTGGAGTTCTTGCGCCGCTGAGCGTCCCGCGCGGTGCGGGCAGAATGTGAGGATGACCGCCGCCCAAGCCGAATCGCAAGGGCTGCTGCTGCAGCTGCTCGACCCGGCCAACCGCGCCGACCCGTATCGGCTCCTCGCGCAGTTTCGCGAGCGCGGACCGATCGTGCTGCCGGAGACGACCCTCGTCGTCTTTTCGGCCTACCGGGACTGCGACGAGGTGTTGCGACATCCGGCGTCGAGCAGCAGCAACGCGAACTCGACGGTGGCGAAGCGCCAGCTCGAGGCGGGCGTGGTGCAGCCCAGGCTTTTCCCGCCGGGATTTCTGTTCCTCGATCCGCCCGATCACACCCGGCTGCGCAAGCTGGTCGCCAAGGCCTTCTCGCCCAAAGTGGTCAACGCGCTGCAGCCCGAAATCACCGCGCTGGTGGACGGACTGCTCGATCGGATCGCCGAGCAGGGCGAGTTCGACGTCGTCGAGGATTTCGCCCATCCGCTGCCCGTGGCGGTGATCTGCCGGCTGCTCGGCGTGCCGCTGGAGGACGAGCCGCACTTCAGCCGCGCCTCGGCGGTGCTGGCGCAGGCCCTGGACCCCTTATCGACGATCACCGGTGTGCCGCCCGACGTCGTGGACGAGCGGATGCAGGCGGTGCGGCGGCTGCGCGGATATCTCCACGAGTTGATCGAGCGGCGCCGGTCGGAGCCGGGCGACGACCTGCTGTCGGGCCTGATCGCGGTGGAGGAGTCCGGCGATCAGCTGACCGAGGAGGAAATCGTCTCCACCTGCAACCTGCTGCTGATCGCGGGGCACGAGACCACGGTGAACCTGATCGGCAACGCCATCCTGGCCATGCTGCGCAACCGCGTGCACTGGTCGGCCCTGAGCGCCGACCCGGGTCGGGCGCCGGCGATCGTCGAGGAGACCCTGCGTTACGACCCGCCGGTGCAACTGGCCGGGCGAGTCGCCCTGGCGGACATGACGATCGGCGACGTCGACGTGCCAGCGGGCGACATCATGATGGTCCTGCTGGCCGCGGCCCAGCGTGACCCCGCCGAGTTCGACCGGCCCGACACGTTCGACCCGGACCGAGGGACCTTGCGGCACTTGGGTTTTGGTCGCGGAATTCACTACTGCCTAGGGGCGCCCCTGGCGCGGCTGGAAGCCGGCACAGCCCTCTCGGCCGTGACCGCCCGCTTCCCGGACGCCCGGCTGGCCGGCGAGCCGCAATACAAGGCGAACGTCACCCTGCGCGGTTTGTCGCAGCTGATGGTCTCGCTCTAGTGTCGTGAGTCGTTAATTCGCCCGCTCTTGTTAGAATGGGTGATGCCGTCGCCGCATGCTGCGCAGATCGTG
>NZ_LZKE01000010.1:0-26651 GCF_001672675.1 Mycobacterium sp. E2327 | reverse complement strand
CCGGCGCAGCCGGTCGGGGTCGCCGGTGATGTCGATGGTGTGGATGCGGTTGTCG
Source organism: Mycobacterium sp. E2327 (assembly GCF_001672675.1). NCBI lineage: Bacteria > Bacillati > Actinomycetota > Actinomycetes > Mycobacteriales > Mycobacteriaceae > Mycobacterium > Mycobacterium sp. E2327. The sequence continues at coordinate 26,596 of NZ_LZKE01000010.1, read as the reverse complement.
GGGCCGACGCCGATCCGAAGCACGGCCCGCGCGCGACCGCGGGGCGCGAGGACGATGCCCGGGGCGCCGTCGATGAGCAGGACCACGCCCGTCCGAGCGCGGCGGGTGAAGCGGCGGGTCTCCTCGGCGACATCCCTCGCGCCGCGCATTTCGGTGGGCACGTCCGCGGGGACCAGCGCCGCATCGACTCGGCGCACCACGCCGGGCGCCAGCAGCTCGAGCAGGGTGGCGATATCGCCGCCGCGGGACGCCGCCAGAAACGCCTCGACGACCGCGAGGTGCTCGGCCGCACGAGCCGGTTCGATCGCCGGACGGGCGTGCAGGCGTGCCCGGGCGCGGCTTGCCAGCTTCTTCGCCGCGGCCGGCGAGCGGTCCAGGAGGCCGGCGACCTCCTCGAACGGCATGGCGAACACGTCGTGCAGCACGAACGCCACCCGCTCCGCGGGTGAGAGCCGGTCGAGCACGACGAGCATGGCGGTGCCGACCGAGTCCGCCAGCAGCGCGTCCTCGTCCGCCGGGGCCGCCGCGGCCCGGTTGAGCCGGTCGAGCTCGGTGGGATCGCCGAGCGGTCGCTCGGCGCGGCGCCCCCGCGCCCGGAGCTGGTCGATGGCCGCGTGGGCGGTGATCGTGGTGAACCAGCCGGTGAGGTTGCGAATGCCGTCAAAAGCCGTGCCGCTGGCCTTCAGCCACGCCGACTGGACGGCGTCGTCGGCGTCGGCCACCGAGCCGAGCAGCTGAAACGCGACCGACCTCAGGTGTCGTCGATCCGCGTCGAACCGCTGCGCGAGATCCGCCAGATCCTTTGGTGCGCTCATGGGTCACCTTTTCCGCGTGGGAGTCGTCAAGACGGTGAACGCATCCATCAAACTCTCTGTCGCAAAGGAGACCAGCACTATGACCCTACCGATTGTGCGCCGCGATGCGCGGTGCGGCCATCCGGCTCGCCGCCGCGGAAAAACCATGTAGGACAAGGGGTTGGAGCAGATGACGAACATCCATACCACGTACATCGTGATCACGCTGACAACCGCCGTCGTCACCGCCGCAGTGGCGGTGGCCGACCTGATTCCCGCCGGATTCGTCCTGGCGAACTCGGCCGAGGTCGGGGTGCCGCGCTCGTGGCTGCGGCCACTGGCGGCGATCAAGCTGGCCGGGGCCGCCGGGCTGGTTGTCGGGCTGATGGGCGTGCGCGCGTTGGGGATTGCGGCGGCCATCGGCCTGGTGCTGTTCTTCGTCGGCGCGGTGGTTACTCACCTGCGGGCAGGCGTCTTCTACAACATCGCGTTTCCCGGTGCCTACCTGTGCCTGTCGGCGGCCACGCTGGCGTTGACGGTGGCGCGCTGAATCTCGCTAGGCGGGCAACCGGTCCTTGATGAGCTGGTCCTGCCTGCGGGCCATGTCGAGCACGACGTCGCGCGGGGCGGGATCGTTGGGCGCGCTGTCGAACTCCAGGTCGACGCCCACCCGCCCCTCGGCGAACGTCACATACATCACCGATTTGGAGTTATCGGGCGACGTCCCCACCGCGATCAGGCCGTTGGTCCCGACCTCGAACGGCTGCGGGGCCCCGGTCACGTATTTGCCGTAGGACGACGCGCGCTCTTTGGCTTGCTGCGCGGCGGTTGCCGGATCGGTGAACACCACGACGAGGTCGTCGATGCTGCGCGTCCGATCCGGGTTGGCGTACGTCACGCCGGCTCCGGCGATACCGCCGGGGTTCTGCACGGGGGGTGCCGTGGTCGCGGTGTCGGGACCGACGTCGCTGGCCTGCAGCAGCAGGTAGGTGTAGTCGCCCAGCGGTGCAACGCCGGACGGCGTGCTCGACGTGGGGGTCGATGTCGCCGAACTCGACGACGTGGTGGTGGACGACGTCGGCTTCGACGAGCTCGACGAGGAAGATGTCGTGGTGGTGACCGTGCAGGCCGTTCCCACCGTCAGGACGGCGGTGAACGCAAGTCCCACGCCGAAGATCCGCACCACACCCATTGCCCGCCTCCATTCAGTGACAGCTATTTGTACGGCAGGATCACTTGCCTGGCAAGACATAGAAGCATCCGACACTGGCTAACTTCGACGGCCCGGGGAAGATCGGAACCGTCAGGCGGGAAAGTACCGGATCCGGTCGATCGCGTTTCCCGGCCAGGCCACGTCCACGAGCACGACGCCGCGCCCGTGGGCCGAGCTGACCGAGACCGCGACGGTGGTCCCGGCGCCGATCACCTTGGCCCAGGCGGCCCCGTCGAGCTGTTCGGAGAGTTCGGCGAGGTCGATCCGGTCGTTGTCGCCCAAAGTTATTGCGGCCCTTGATGACAGCGCACGCAAAGCCGCGGACGTCTCCTTCCGGGCGACCGCGCCGAGGAAGTCCTCCGCCAGTCTCTTGCGCCGCGCACCGGGGCGGCGGAATCCGGCCAGGAAGCCCGCCGTCCCCCCGAATCCCTGATTGGCCAACAAATCACATGACAGCGCCACGGCGGGCGACGCCGCCCGCGACCCGGCCCGCAGGAACTGCAGCATCATCGCCGGCAATTCCCAGTAAGCCCGCAACCGCGCAATCTTCCACTGGCCGTTGTCTTCTCGAAGGTCGTAACGCAGGAACGCGGGTATGTACATTGTCACGTTCGAGGTCATGTTCGAGGTCGCACGCGAGCCCATCGACACCTCGAGCTCGAGGTCGCGCAGCACCGCGGTGCCCACCACGACGTCGAGGTCGCGGTGGAACTTGATGTCGCGGGGGCCGATGAAGGTGTCGTAGAAGCGGCTGATCTGCGAATGCCCCACGTGCGGGCGCGATCCCACCGGGTCTTCGATGCGGCCGTCGCCGGTGAACAGCGCCACCCATTCGGCGCGGTCGTGCGCCGCGGCGGCCTGCGGCGAGCGTTCCACCGCGGCGAGCAGGTGCTCGCGATCCAGTGGCACCACCATTACGGGCCGCCGACCAGCTCGATGCCGAGGGTTCGCATCTCCCCCAACGCTTCCGCGGCCGAGTCGGGCGCAACGGCCGCGGTCAGATCCACCAGCACCCGGGTGGTCAGGCCGGCCCTCGCCGCGTCCTCGGCGGTCCGCCGCACGCAGTGGTCGGTGGCGATGCCGACCACGTCGACCTCGTCGACCCCGCGCCGGCGCAGCCACTCGAGCAGCGGGGTCCCCTCGTCGTCGACGCCCTCGAAGCCGCTGTACGCCGCGGCGTAGTCGCCCTTGCGGAACACCGCCTCGATGCGGTGGGTGTCGAGGCCGGGGTGAAAGTCCGCGCCGCGGCTGTCCGCGACGCAATGCGGGGGCCAGGACGAGCGGTAGTCGGGGCGGTCGGAGAAATGGTCGCCGGGATCGATGTGGAAGTCCGCGGTCGCGACGACGTGGTCGTAACCGGGCTCGGCGGCGAGGTACCCGGTGATGGCGGAAGCCAGCGCCGCACCGCCATCCACCGCCAGCGAGCCACCCTCGCAGAAGTCGTTTTGCACGTCGACGACGATCAGCGCCCGCACGCGCTCCACCCTATCGCCGGGCCGACCGCGGCGGCCGCGAGCAGGGCCTTTGACTGGGCGCGGCTCCCGGCGGTTTGCCGCCCGGTCGGCCGGGTAACCCAGCTGCCATGTTGATCCGCAGAATCGCGAGGCCCCTGTTGTCGGCGGTGTTCATCGGCCAGGGAATCGACTCGCTGCTCAATCCCAAGCCGGCGGCCGAAGCCGCGGCGCCGGCGGTCGACGGTCTTCGCGCCCTGCCGGATCCGGTGGGGAGCAGCATTCCCAGCGACCCCCAGACGTTCGCCCAGATCAATGCGGCCGTACAGATCGGCGGCGGCTTGCTGCTTGCCATCGGCAAGGCGCCGCGCGTCGCCTCGGCCGCACTTGCCTTCACCGTGCTGCCGGCCAACCTCGGCGCGCACATGTTCTGGAGCGAGAGCGACCCGCAGCTGAAAGCCCAGAAGCGCAAAGACTTTCTGACCGACCTCAGCCTGGTGGGCGGGCTGATCATCGCGTCCGCCGACACGGCCGGCAAGCCGTCCCTGGGCTGGCGGGGCCGTCGCGCCGCGGAACGGCTCTCCGAGCGGGTGTCGTCGGCGCTGCCCGGGTCGTCAGACGGATTGGACGGCGAGCTCGGCGAACTCGGCGAAAAGATCGTGCACGGCCTCCAGGTCGGCGCCGAGCGCGGGCGCGAACTGGCCAGCACCGCCGCCGAACGGGGCGCCCCGTACGCCGAGGCCGCCCTCGAACGCGGCCGCGAACTGGCAAGCACGGCCGCCGAACGAGGCGCCCCGTACGCTGAGGCCGCCCTGGAGCGCGGCCGGGAACTGGCCAGCACCGCCGCGGAGAAGGGCGCCCCGCTGGCGAAGAAGGCCCGTAAGCGCGGCGAAGAACTCGCCAGCACGGCCGCGGAAAAGAGCGCTCCGCTGGCGAAGAAGGCGCGCAAACGCGGCGAAGAACTCGCCGAAGAGGCGCGGGACCGCGGGGTCGAGCTCGCCGAGATCGCGCGGTTGCGCGGTATCGAGTTGGCCAACACGGCGGCCGCGCGCGGCAGCGAACTGGCCGACACCGCCCGCGACCGGGTGGGCGACGGGCTCCCAACTCGTCGCCGCCGGCGCCTTTGGTAACCGTGTTCAGTTCGGCCATCGGGCCGACAGTTCCTTCGGTGCCCACCGCGGCCAGTCGGGCGAGCCGACCACCTCGCCGCCGCTGAATTGGGCGACGATGCGCGGCCCGCGCAGGCGAGTGTTGTCGTAGACGGTCGCGATGTCCGATAAGGCGATGGCGCCCGCGACGAGTGCGCCCAACCGGCGGTGGCGCTGACGGATCTTGTCCTCGGGCACGTGGTGGCCGCCCGCCGCCACCCGGTGCCTAACCCGTTCGACGGCAAGGTCTTCCGGGACGAGCAGCGCGTGCAGGACGACGGTGAAGCCCTCGCGGTGCGCGCTGCGGATCACGTCCAGCTTCGAGGGATGCGAAAAGACGGTCTCGGCGATGAATGACCTGCCCAGCTCGATCAGCTTGGCGCGCGTGCCGGCGGCGATTTCCGCGGCGTCATACGCGTGCGAGGCGGGGTCCGCGGGCCAGCGCTGGCGGGCGATCTCGTCGGCGTTGACGACGAGGCTTCGGGGCAGCAGCGGCGACAGGGTGAACGCGATGAACGTCGACTTGCCGGCGCCGTTCGGCCCGACCACCAGGTCCAGGCGGTTCATCGTCCCGCGCGGTCAGCGCTTGCCCGAAAGCACCACCTCGGTGCCGTCGGGCCGGTGCTCGACGATCTCACCGGCGTCGTTGAGGGCCACCGTGGTGATCCCCTGCCCGGCCAGCGCCGCCCCGTAATCGGTGCGCGCCAGGCTTTCCTCGATGGCGGCGGAGATCTCGGCGTTGAACACGACACCCTCCTCGACGGTGAGGTCGCCGGTCGCCAAGTGACCGGCCAACGCCGCCTCCACCCGCCGCCGAGAGCTGGTGTGCTGACTGGATACCGCCCGCCCGACCCGCGCCCAGTGGTCGAGTTGCTGCTTGGCCGAACGGCTCTGGCGGGCGCCCTCGGACGCCGCGCTGTCCATCAGGTCCGCGGCCACCCGGGTGACGCGATCGAGAGCCTCTGCCATGACCTTCCTCCGCCCCTGCAGCATTTCGTTACAGAATGTAGCACAATGCTACACGATGAACGCGTCGACGATCGCCTCGACCGGTTGGCTCGCGTCGACGGTTTTGCCCGGCGCGTCGAGGCCGAGGGGTTCGAGCGCGTCGAACTGGGATCGCAGCAAGGCGGCCGGCATGAAATGGCCCGACCTCGCGGCCAGCCGGCCGCCGATCAGTTCGGGTGAGCCGGCCAGATGCAGGAACTCGATCTCGGGGCAGTGGGCGCGGAGCTGGTCGCGGTATTTGCGTTTGAGCGCCGAGCAGCTCGCCACGGCGCCGTCGCGGTGGTCGGCCAACCACTCCCCGACGCGTTCGAGCCAGGGCCGGCGATCGTCGTCGTCGAGCGGTTCACCGGCGGTCATCTTCGCAATGTTCGCCGGCGGGTGCAGGGTGTCCGCATCGACGAAGGGCACCGCCAACCGTCGGGCCAGCGCCGCCCCCACCGTCGACTTGCCCGATCCCGAGACGCCCATCACCACGACGGGTGCCCTGGCCGCTATTCGGCGAGGTTGCGGTTCCATTCCACCCAACCGACACCGCTGCGTCCGTCCGCGGTCTTGACACCGACCCAGGCGCGCGGGAACTGGCTCACGCGCCCATCCTTGGCGAGCATGCGCACCGGGGCATGCCCGCGCACCTCGATGTCCGCCGTGATGTCATCGGGGCGCAGGTCTACGGTCGCCTTCAGCGGTAACCCGTTGTCCCCGAAGGATTCCCGCGAGGCGACGGTGTCCAGTTCGGTGACGTTGTGTGCGGCGTCCTGCGCGTAGCCGATGCTGAACGTCGGCGCGCCCGGGATGCGGATGTTCACGCCGTGCAGGTGGGTGCCGTCGTCGAGGTGCAGCGCGCTCCAGATCCAGTCCATGCTCCACCAGTCGCGCACGCCCCACGAGTGGTCGCGCTGCCCGGGCACCGAGTCGACGCGGTAGCTGGTGTCGCCGATCGTGACGGTTCCCGAGACGCGGCAAGGGATTTCGTAGCGGGTCGTCACCCGGTATTTGTATGGGGCGCCGTCCGTGGCCCACTCCAAATTCATCGTCATTTCGACTTCAGTGCCCGGCTCGCCGCGCAACAAGGCCGACGGGTCGGGGTAGGCCTGCGCCTGCGCACGCACGTCGACCCGATAGGCCTGCAGCGGGACGCTGGCGGAGTGGCCCAGCTCGAAGGCGTCGGTGCGCAACACCCATGGGTCCGCGGGCAGCGGGATCTCGGCGTCGACGGCGACCGTCGCCATGTCCGGGCCGCACAGCAGAACGTGCACCAGGGCGTGCTGCTGGTTGGCGATCAGGCCAAGGCGAAACCAGCCGCCCAATCCCTGTGCCGCGTCGGCGAAGTCGGCGTACCAGCTCTCGCTCCACAACGGCTCGTCGGTCGGGTCGTGGGCCAGCTCGTCGTCCTCCGACGGCCGCAGCGGCTCCGGCTTGGTCGCGGCGGGCAGGGTCGCCAGCGCGTCGGTGTCGAGCACGTGTGCGCAGTTGCGTTGCAGCATCGTCATGAACATCCGGTCGCCGCGATCGGTGCGCTCCACGAGCATCGACGAGATGATGGCCATCATCACGCCGAAAAAGCTTTGGCGCCGGACCCCTTCGGCGACCTCGGCCAGGCTGACGGGCGGCTGCGGGCCCAGCGCGTCGTGGTAGGCGCGCAGGAATTCGTCGTAGTGGTCGCGACGATCCTGCGCCCGCAGCGCACAGCCGAGGAAGTACGCCAGGTCCGTGAATGCCGGTCCCCAGGAAACCGTCTGCCAATCGACGACGGTCAGCGCGCGATCGGCCCCTTCGGTGCCGAACAACATGTTGTCCAGCCGGTAGTCGCCGTGCACCAGGCCGCGGATCCGGTCGGGCTCCGACTCGGCCGCGATGTAACCGTCGAACGCGGCGACCAGGCGCTCGCACACGACGCGGTGCTCGGGCGCGATCTGGTCGCCGTACCGGTCGACGAAGCCGGCGTACAGCGACGCGATCATCGCCTGGTTGAGCGGCGTTTCGCGGTTGAGCCACGGCGCGTCGGCCAGCGCCGGGTCGCCGAGCAGCGGGCCGTGCAGCCGCCCCAGTTCGACGACGCCGACGCGGGCCTGTTCCGGTGTGGCACCGGCGATTTCGTCACCCACGACGGCGGGCCCGGCGTCCCCGAGCAGCAGGTCGAACACGCCCGTGGCGGTGTCGACGGCCGCGTGATAGCACGGCGCGATCGGCCCGCCCAGGCGGGGCGCGACGTCGCCGTAGAAGCGGACCTCACGCTCGTAGAGGCCCAGCGCCGACCCCGTCTGCCGGCTGACCGGATCGGAGGCCGCGACCTTCAGCACCACCGACTCCGGCCCGCCGGCGTCGGGATCCGCATAGCTGAGCCGGACGCGGTAACACTCGCTCATCTGTCCGGTGCCGATGCGTTCCACGCCGAAGGCGGCAATGGGTCCGCTGCCGATCGCGGCGGCCAGCCAGGAGGTGGTGAGGTTCTCGGGTCGCTCGATGACTTGCTCGGTGTCGGCGTGCATGAGGGTCTAGCGTGCCAGGTCAGTTCGCAAGTGAGAAGCCGTCCCAGGCGATCCGGCGGTGCGGGTGCGGATCGAACTCGATCCGGCTCTTGCGGTCGAACACCATCACGGCGCGGTCGGCGCGGGTATACGCGGGCCAGTCGTCGCCCGGCGAACCCGTGCGGCTGAAGGACCGCCACCGGCGCTGCACATGGTTGCTGACCTTCAGCGCCGCGCGCCGGTCGGCGGCGGCGGTCAGCAGCGCGCCGAACCGGGTGCGGTAGACGTCGAAGACGGCCAGCAGCTCGGTGGCGTGCGTGGCGCCCAAGCCCGACCAGCGCAGCGTCCGCGGGGCGTAGTCGTAGCGGTAGAGGTAGGTGGGCGCGTGGTTGCCGTGGGCCTCGGCGATCTGCCAGGCCGCCGAGCTGAATGCGAAATCGCCACCGAGCTGGATGCACGCCGACGGCGACGGGTAGTCCGGGTAGGCGGCGGTAATGCGTTCGCGGGCAGCCGGTTCCGTGTCGGCCAGCAGCTCTTCGATCATCGACTGGTTTGTCGGCAACATCTTGAGGAAGCGGGTGAACAGGCGGCCCTCTTCGGCGTTGGTGCCCACGATGAGCGGCACCTTGTGCGCCCGGCCGGACCGCATCGCCTCGACGGGGTCGACGGGCAGGACGTCGTCGCCGACGACCGGGCCGATCGGGAACGCGCCCAATCGGCTTTCCATGCCCTGGTCGATCAACCGGTGTTGCGTTTCCACCAGGTGCGCCGCCGACGCCTGCATGACCGCGTGCGCGCCATCCTGCGGGCCCACGCCGAGCAGCCCGGCGAAGCGCTTGGCGAACTCGACGGCGATCTCCCGCGACCGCACCAAACCCGACGCCGGGCTTTCCGAGATCGCCTGCGCGAAAAGGCCTTCGGCGGCGGGCACGGCCAACAACGTGGAGGTGATGCAGGCGCCCGCGCTCTCGCCGAAGATCGTGACATTGCCGGGGTCTCCGCCGAATTCGGCGATGTTGTCCCGGATCCACTGCAGCGCCATCACCAGGTCGCGCAGGTACAGGTTGCTGTCGATTTTGATATCGCGCGTCGACAGCGACGACAGGTCCAGGCATCCGAGCGCGCCCAAGCGGTAGTTGACCGACACGTACACGCAACCGCGGCGGGCCAGCGCGGCGCCGTCGTAGAGCGGCGTGGCCGAGCTGCCCATGATGTAGCCGCCACCGTGGACGAAGACCATGACCGGCAGCGGCTCGTCCGCTGCCACCTCGGGCGTGACGACGTTGAGGGTGAGGCAGTCCTCGCTCATCGGCTGGTAGCGGCCGACACCGAGCAGGGTGTAGCGGCGCTGCTGGGGCGCGCAGTTGCCGAAGCCGTGGCAGTGCCGCACGCCCGACCACGGCGGCGCGGGCTGCGGCGCCCGGAATCGCAGGGCTCCCACCGGCGGGCGGGCGTAAGGGATGGACCGCCAGCGGTTTACGCCGTCGCGGGTGAAGCCTTCGACGATGCCGGCGGTGGTGCGGGCGCGAACGATGCGCTCATGCATACCAGTGACGGTAGCCGACACCGCGCCGGTAGTGCGCGGCTGGCGATCGAATCGCCGGGTGTGACGGCTAGCCTGGCTGGATGCGGATCGCCGCGCTGGTCGCCGTGCCATTGCTGGTCGCCGGATGCTCGCATCTCGGCGGCAACTCGGGGCAGCCGCAGACCAGCGCGCAGACCCCCGCGACCACGTCGGCCGGAGCGTCGAGCAGCAAACCGCCAGCGCCGTCCGGCGCACCGGCCGCCGGTGCCGCGATCTCCGCCGTCATCGCCTGGATCGAGGCAGCTCACCCGGCGGATCCCGGCCGCTATCACAGCGCCGCCCGGGAGGGCACCACCACACCGCTCGGCAACGACATCGCCCTGACCGTTCAAGGGGGCAAAGTGTCCTGCATGACCGATTCCAAGCACACCGGCGCCGCGCTGGCGTGTCTGGTGGCTCTGACCAATCCCCCGCCCCGACCGGAGACGGCCTACGGCGACTGGAAGGGCGGCTGGGTGGACTTCGACGGGACGAACCTCCAGGTCGGGTCGGCGCGCGCGGATCCGGGTCCGTTCCTCAACGGCAACGGCCCCGAACTGGCGAACGGGGATTCGTTGTCGTTCGGCGACTACCGCTGCCGCGCAGACGATTCGGGCCTCGTCTGTGTGAACTACGCCCATCAGTCGGCGGTGCGGTTCGCCGCCGCCGGCATCCAGCCGTTCGGGTGCCTGAAGCCGGTGCCACCGCCGGACGGGGTCGGCGCCGCCTTCGGCTGCTGAATTTGCTGCACCCGCGGTTTCGGCGTGGGACCATTTGCCGATGGACGCCGACGATCCCGAAAAGCGCATCGCCGACCTGGAGCGTCAGCTCGCGGAGCAAAAGCGCATCGCTGAGCTGGAACGTCAACTGGCCGAGGCCAAGGCGGCGGCCGGCCAGAACCGCGCCGAGGGGCAGCCGCCCTCGTTCTTCTCCGTGCGGACGGGCGCGAGCCAGGGCGACGACGATCGCGCCCGCCAGTACGCGGAGTCGTTGTGGGAAGGTTTGCGCTCCGGTGGTCCGGCCGGCCCCGGCGGGCCTTCCGGGCCCGAGATGGCTCAGCATCGAGCGGCGTTCATGCAAGCCGCGGCCCAGGCGGGCCTGTCCGAGGAGCAGATCGACAACATCTTCAAGCACGGCAAGGCGACGTTCAAGGTGGGGCACTCGGTGGTGTACTCCGGGCAGGGCGCCGCGCCGGAATACACCCCACCGGCCTTCATGGGACCGCCGCCGGGCTTTGCGCAACAGGTCGGCTCGATGCGCCAGGCCACGTTCGGCGGCCGGCGCGAACGTCGCGGCCTCGTTTGGGCCAACCGTTTCGGGGCGATCGCCGGGACCATCGGTCTCTGCGTCGGCGGCGCCGCGGCGCTGACCGCGACGATGCCGTCGACCGCGCTGTGGACGAGCCCCATCGTGTGTGACAGCGGCTACCAGCTGACGTACAACACCTCGCATTACAGCTACAAGCCCGGCCAGTCGGGAACCAACGTGGACTTCGAGTGTGTCAACGGCGCCGACTCGTACGACCCTAATTGGTTCGCGATCGATGCCCTGCAGACCTTGCTGTTCGGTCTGATCGCGGGCGTGGTGGTGGCCATCGGTTTTGTGATCTGGCGCCAGTTCCGCACGCCCGCGTGACCCTTAGCCCGGTCGGTCGCTGACAACCGCGAATAGCTCCGTCATCTCATCCGCAGGCCCGCCCGGGACGGTGTAGCCGGCCTCGTCGCGAATCTCGGCGAGGTGATCGCGCACGTCCTCGACGGACAGCCCGGGGCGGTAGAAACCCCGTGTCCTGCCGACGAAGAAGCGGGCGACGTGCCCGGCGCCGACCGTGTAGATCTCGCCGGAAACCGGGCACTCGCGGTGCACCAGGAAGGCCGCCACCGGTGCCACCAGCGCGGGGTCCAGTTTCTGAAGGTATTGGCTGACAAGGTCATCCAACACGGCCTGGGCCGCCGCGTCGTGCTCGGTGGGCTGCTGTCCGGTCGCGTGCTCGACTTCGCGCGCCAGCATCCGGGTGTAGGCGATCGGCGCGATGGCGTTGACCTTGATGTCGTGGCCCACCCCTTCGGCCGCCAGCACTCGGGTGAATCCGATCAGTCCGGTCTTCGCCGCGCCGTAGTTGCTCATGCGTTCGGCGCCAAGGATTCCCGCCGCCGAGCAGGTGTTCAGTACCCGGCCGTAGCGCCGTTCGCGCATTACCGTCCACGCGGGCCGCGTCACGTGGAACGCGCCCTTGAGGTGCACGTCGATGAGCGGTTCGAGCCGGTCGGCGGTCATGTCCTCGAACGGTGCGTCGCCGACGATTCCCGCGTTGTTGATCACGATGTCCACCCGACCCCAGGCGCGCAACGCGGTGTCGACGATCGCCTGTCCGCCTTCGGGGGTCGTCACGCTGTGGGTGTCGGCGACGGCGTCGCCACCCAGCCCGCGGATCTCGTCGACGACCCCTTGTGCGGCCTCGCCGTCGGCGCCATCCCCGGTTACCGAGCCACCGGTGTCGTTGACGACGAGGCGCGCGCCGCGTGACGCCAGCAGCAGCGCGTACTGTCTGCCCAGGCCGCCGCCGGCACCCGTGATCAGGGCGACCTGCTTGTCGAACCGCAGCTCGTTCGTCACCAAGTGACCGGAAGTTCTTTCATGCCGTAGATGTCGGCTTCCTTGAACTTCAGCTGATGCGGGGGTACTGCCAACTTCAGGCCGGGCAGGCGTCGCGCCAGGGTGGCAAACGCGACCTGCATCTCGACGCGGGCGAGGTTCTGCCCGATGCATTGATGCGCGCCATAGCCAAAGCCGATGTGTCCGCGAGTGTTCCGATCGGCGTCGAAAGTCTCGGGGTTGTCGACGAATTCGCTGTCCCAGTTTCCGGCGGGGAGGTTCATCAAGACCATGTCTCCGGCGCGGATCGATTGTCCGCCTAGGGTCATGTCTTCGGTCGCTACCCGGTCCACCTGGCTGTGCACGATGCTGAGATAGCGCATGAGCTCTTCGACGATGTTCGCGACGACGGCACGGTCGTCGGTCTCGCCGAGCCGAGCGAAGACCTCGGGATGCTCAAGCAGCGCAACAGTTCCCAACGAAATCATGTTGGCGCTGGTTTCGTGGCCCGCCAACATCATGACCACACCGGTCATCGCCGCTGTCTCGCGGGTGAGTTGACCGGTCGCGACGTAGTTGGTGACGAGGCGACCGATGAGGTCATCGCTGGGGTCGTCCGCCCGGCGATCCACGAGCTCCTGAATGTAGGCATACATCGCCGCGAACGATTCGGCCCGCTGCTCATCGGTCGTCGTCCACTCCAGCCCGACCCTGGAGTGGTGCTGGAACAAACCCAGGTCCTCGGATGGCACACCCAACAGCAGCGCTATCACCAGTGAGGGCACCGGCAGGCCGAAGTCACGCACCAGGTCGGCGGGCTGACCCTTGCCGATCATCTCGTCGATGTGTTGGTCAACCAGTTCCTGAATCTGCGGTCGCATCCTCTCGCATCGTCGAAAGGTAAAATCACTGGTCAGCATGCGCCGCAACCGATGGTGCTCGGGGTCGTCGACCCGCGCGAACATCACCGGGACGGTGTTGTCCTCGCTCGCCGGCTTCATCGAGGCCGGAATCGTATCCGCGGACAGGCGCGGATCGAGCAGGGCCGCCCGGATGTCCCGGTAGCGACTCACCACCCAGGCCGGCTGGCCGTGGTAGATCGCACGACGCAACCCCGGCTCGTTGCGCCACTCGGTGAACTCGGGTGGCGGCGCGAGTGGGCAGTGGGCAGGACGCCGCGCCGGGATGACGGGAAGGTCCGTCTCGGAAATCATTGACATATCAGCGGTTCCGCCTTAAGTGTCAGTTATCTGCCAGTTATACGGAGCGTAGAACCCGGGTAGTTGGCAGTCAACCGTCAGTTAGGCTGTGCAGATGACCGCGGTCGAGGACCGGCCGTTGCGGGCGGACGCCGCCCGCAACGCTGCGCGCATCCTGCGCGCCGCGCGGGCCGTTTACGGCGAACTCGGGCCCGACGCGCCCATGGAAGCCGTCGCCCGTCGTGCCGGAGTCGGCGAACGAACGCTCTACCGCAGGTTCCCGGCCAAGGCCGACCTGCTGCGGGCTGCCCTGGATCAAAGCGTCGCGGAGGATCTCACGCCGGTGATCGAGGACGCTCGGCGCGTGGACGACCCGCTGCAGGGCCTCAACCAATTGATCGAGGCGGCAATCGGACTCGGCGCCCGTGAACGCCACCTGCTGACCGCCGCGCACCGGGCGGGGTCGCTTACCCCCGACATTTCGGACTCGCTGAACCAGGCGCTCCACGAGCTGGTTCGCCGCGGTCAACAGGTCGGGCTCGTTCGCGCCGACCTGGTTGCCGAGGACCTTCCACGCCTGATCGCGATGCTCTATGCGGTTCTGCCGACGATGGATTCGGACAGCGACGGCTGGCGACGCTACGTTGCCCTCATCCTCGACGCGATCTCGATCGCCGAGCCAAAGCCGCTGCCCGCCGGCGCGGCCTTGCGCATCTCAGAGCCCAGCAGCTGGCGCCTCTAGCCGGCACCTAGCGCTGGCTCCACAACAGACCGCGTATCGTCGCCGACAGCGGAATATCCTCCACCGCGACCAGCCCCTGCGGCGCGCGGCACACCCAATCGATCGCGTTGACCGCCCGGGCCGCCGTCGAGATACAGCCGGCATCAGTCGCATCGAACACGGGATGGGACAGGTGGGTGTTGATTTCCACCCGCGGTTCGCCCTCCACGACGACACGGTGCACGCCCGTCTGACCCTCGGGCGGGAACTCCCAATCGGGTGCCGCGGCGGCGGTAAGCCTGGTCACGTGCTCGAGGGTGATCACCGGTTCGCCGTCGAGGACGCCCTCGGTGGCAAAACGAACGGCAGCCATCTGACCCGGTTCCACCGTCATCATCGTGCAGTCGATGCGCTCCGCTGTGTACCAGGGTTCGACCCGCTGTCGGACCTCGTCGAGTTTGATGTCGAGATTGTCGGCAAGGCTGCGTACCTGACCGCCCCACATCGACACGATTACCCCGGGAGAGAACATCATCGCCGGCTCGTCACCCGCAGTCGTTCCGAAACCCATTGCAGCGCCGGTGAACTCGGCATCGTCGTAGTTGCCGTAGTCGAAGATCTCCTGCACTGTGATGGATGAGATGCGGGTGGTCAGGCTGGCCGCCGAGTGGACCAGAGTATCGCCGGAGAAGCCGGGGTCGATGCCGTTGACGTACAACGAGGCGTTGCCGGCCGCGCACGCGCGCTCCAACGGCACTCGTAACCAATCGTCGGCATGGTGCGGTGCGACGAGCCAGACCATCGAGGTGCCCACGACGTTGGTGCCCGCTGCAAGGAATTTGGTCATCTGTGCGATGGCCTCCGTGGGCCGCGTCTCTCCTTGCGCTGTGTAAACCACGCAGTCGGCGCCGAGGGCGGCGAGGGCCTCGATGTCGTCGGTAGCCACGACGCCGGTCGGTTCGTGCAACCCGCAAAGCTCCGCCGCATCCCGGCCGATCTTCTCGGCGCTGGCGGCGTGCACGCCGACGAGTTCCAGATCCGGCCGGCCGATGATCGCTTTCAACGAATGCCGGCCCACGTTGCCGGTGGAGAATTGAATCACTCTGCGCACGATTGTTCCGATCCTTCCGACGAGGGATGCTGACTGATCGTGCCGTGTTCGGAACGGTTGTCAAGCCCGAAGGGTCAGTGGCCGGGAAAGTGGCTATGCGTCTTCGGAGTGCGCATCCAGCATGCGAATTTCGCCGGACGTCCCGTCGACCTCAACAAGCGCGCCCGGCGGCAAAGTCTTGGTAGCTCCCGCAACGTCCACCACACACGGGAATCCGAATTCCCGGGCCACCACCGCGGCATGTGACATGGGGCCGCCGAGTTCGGTGACCACGGCCGCGGCGTAGCAGAAAGCGGCGGTGTAACCGACGTCGGTGACCTCGGCGACGAGGATCTCGCCGGGCTGCAGGTCGTCGATGGTCTCCGGCCGCACGATCCGCACCCGGCCGCGCACCCGGCCGCCGCAGACACCGACCCCGTGCAGGGTTTCCCCGCTGGTGAGGGCCGCCGAGGTCGGCTCCGTTGGCTGCCAGCTGCCGCTGAACACCGTCGGCGGAACGACGGTGGCCAACCTGCGTTGTTCGGCTCGGCGCCGGGCCACGAGGTCCCCGACGTCGGCCGGGAGCGCATCGAGCTCGTCGACCAGCAGATAGAAGACATCGTCGGCGGCCTGGAAGATTCCGGCCTCGACCAACCGGCGCCCGTACTCGCGCATCAGGTTGCGCAGCACCCAGTTGGCCCGCACCACTTTGTCGCGACGGACTTCGCGATCGCGAAGTTGGTGTCCGGCCAGGCGCGCAATCGGCCTGGCCCGCAGCGGAATCCGGGTACGTTCCGGCTGCGGCGCGGGCGGCGCGCTCATCGCCCTGGCCACCATGCGCACGAGCAACTCGGGATCGTCGGCGTAGCTGGTCGAGCGCATCTCGAGTTCGGCCGGTCCGCGATGCCCGATCAGTGCCAGCTCCGCCAGCACCGCGGCGTGAAACTCCGGCGCCTCGACCGCCAGCTTGCCCAGCCGCTCCCCCGGTTCGGCAAGCAGCGCCGTCACTTTCGGGTCGCGCTGGGCAGCGAGCACCAACCGCTGCATCGCTTCGACCGAGCGAGCGCTCACCAGTTCCGGTCCCGCCGGCGCAGCGGTATCTCGCCCACATAAACCGCGCAACAACACGTTGAACGCGGCGCACAGCATGAACGAAGCCGAGGCCAGCACCCACCCGTGCACCACCTCGTCCCGCGCCAACGCGATCAGGCTCAGCAGCCGGCGATCGTCGAGCCGGGTGACGTCGTCGCCGGCCAGCCGCTCCAAACGATCGACATCGGCGACGAACTCGTGGGTGTCATCGGCCGACCCGGCGGACAGGCCGATCAGGTTGACACCGAACACCCCGATATTGCGAACGGTCCGCAGTTGCCTTCGCAGCCGGCCGGTTTCGGAGCGTGGTCGCTCCGCACCGAAGATCGGCAGCGACGCCATGCTTGGGCCAAAGAATCCGCTGTTGCTGACGATCGTCGCGGGTTTGGCGAAGGGCACGGTTTCCGCCATGAAGTGCGCCGAGGTGATGGCGCCGTAGAGCCGGTGGGCGAACACCGCGACGGTGCGCATCGCGATTTCGCGCTGGATCACCCCTCCGGGCCGCAGCCGCTCGGCGATGGCCACGCCGCCGGCGCGCAGCCCGCGCACGGTCACCGAGGCCGATGCCGGGGAGAACGGGCCGGGCAATGCCTCCGACAAATTGGTGGCCAGGAAGGTGGGAAAGCGCGGGTCGATCGGGGTGTCGAACTCCCCGTTATCTCCTGCCGGGCCGGCCCAATTGGGCTTCACGCCGTCCTCGCTCGGGGCGTCGACGGTGGGCAGGTCCTGGATGTTGGTCATCCGCCAGGGCAGCGATACCACCCGCTTGCCCACGCTGACCCGGCCGCGCACCGCGACGGCGAAATCCTCGACACACTCGACGGAGTTCCACGCCGGCCGGAACTCCCACTGTTGGCGCAACCGCGCGGTATCCATGAACGGGGCACTCTGCACGAGTTGCAGCTCGCCGGGTCGGATGCCCGGCCGCACGATCGGGCGTCCGAGCGCCGCGGCCAGCCGCCGGAAGGTCAGCTCACCCGGTGCGGCGAGATTGATTGGACCACTGCCGATTTCGGTGTCCACGATCGCCCGGTTGAACAGGCGGAGCGCGTCGTCGAGGTGGACGACCTGGATGCGACGATCGGCCGCCGCGACCGGAAACGCCGGCAATGCCAACACCCGGCGCACCCAATTGTCGACGCTCCGGCCGAGGATCGACGCGGAGCGGATGGCGACCCATTCCAGGCCCGAATCCTCGAGCAGCTGTTCGACGCGGGCCTTGTGCCGGCCGTCGGCACTGACGGGGGTTCTCGCGTCGTGCTCGGTCTTGGGCGCGTCCCCGCCGCCGTAGACGTGCGCCGACGACGGGAAAACGATGCGCCGGGTTCCGGTTTCGGCGATCGCCTCGAGGACGTTGAGCGTTCCACCGATGTTGACCTGCTCGCTGCCGGTCGCCCACGCACAGTGCGCGACCACGTCGGCACCGGCGACGGCGCGCTTGACCGCTTCCGCGTCGCGGACGTCCGCCTCGACGAATTCCGCTGCGCTCGACCAGCTTTCGGGGCGGCGTCGGGCGATGCCGACGACATCGTGGCCCTGGCTGAGCAATCGGGCGGCGACGCCGCGGCCGAGCACACCACTGGCCCCGGTGACCGCAACTCTCACGGAGCGCCCTTACTCATCGTCGTCATCGTCGCTCAAGGCCGCGTTGACCAGCGCGTCGAGATCCATGTCCGCGATGTCCTTTTCGCTCGTCGCCGCGGGGGCCGACGGACCGCTGCCGTCGGCCTCGTTCGCCAATGCGAGCAGCAGCTCCAGCACCCCCGCCTGGCGCAGGCGCTTGACCGGAATGGACCCGACGACGCGTTGGATCTCGGCCTCGCCGGGCGCGGCGGCCGGGGCGCTTTGCTCCGTCGTGCCCACGAGTTCGCGGTAGATGTAGCCGGCCAGCGCCGCGGAGTTCGGGTAGTCGAAGATCAGCGTCGGCGAAAGCGCCAGCCCGGTGGCCGATTTGAGGCGGTTGCGCATCTCGACTGCGGTCAGCGAGTCGAAGCCCAACTCTTGGAACGCCCGATCCGGATCGATGGACTCGGGGCTGGAGTTGCCCAGCACCGTGGCGATGTTGGAGCGGACCAAGTCCAGGACCACCGCCTGCTGTTCGTCCTCCGGCAGCCCCTCGAGGCGCTGCAGCAGAGCCGATTTCGACTTCGCCGCGGCCAGTGAGTCGTCGACCTGACGCCGGCTGGGCGCGTTGATCAAATCGACGAACATGGGCGGCAGCGTGCCGTTGTCGAACTTGACGCGCAGCGCCGCGAGGTCGATGTGGGCGGGCAACATGAACGGCTCGTCGACGATCAGCGCGGTGTCCATCAATTCCAGCGCCTCGTCGGAGGACATCGCGACGATGCCGTCCCGGCCGAACCGGGCCCGGTCGGCCGCGCCCAGCGCACCGGTCATGGCGCTGGCCTGGTCCCACAGGCCCCACGCCAGCGAGATCGCCGGCAACCCGAGGTTGCGCCGGTGCACCGCCAGCCCGTCCAGGAACGAGTTGGCCGCCGCGTAGTTGGCCTGGCCCGACGCACCGGCCAGCCCGGCCATCGACGAGAACAGCACGAACGCGGAGACGTCGAGCTCGCGGGTGAGCTCGTGCAGGTTCCATGCCGCGTCGACCTTGGCGCGCAACACCGCGTCGATGCGCTCCGGCGTCAGCGACGAGATCACCGCGTCGTCGAGCACGCCCGCCGCGTGAATCACGCCGGACAGCGGTTGCTGCACCGGGATATCGGCCAGCACCTTGGCGACGGCCTCGCGGTCCGCCGCGTCGCAGGCGACCACCTGCACCTGGGCCCCGGCCGCGGACAGTTCGGTCATCAGCTCCGCCGCGCCCGGCGCATCCAGGCCGCGCCGACTCATCAGCACCAGGTTGCGGGCGCCGTGCCGGGTCACGACGTGACGCGCCAACGCCGAACCCGCCATGCCGGTCGCGCCGGTGATCAGCACGGTGCCCGCCACCCAGGCGTCGGGCATGCTCATCACGACCTTGCCGACGTGGCGGGCCTGGCTCAGGTACCGCAACGCCGCCGGCGCGCGCCGCACGTCAAACCTGGTGACCGGCAACGGTTGCAGCACGTCGTCGCCGAACAGCGCGGCCAACTCGTCGAGCATCTCTTGGATGCGCTCGGGTCCGGCCTCGAAGAGGTCGAAGGCGCGGTAGCGCACACCCGGATGGTCGCGGGCGACGACCTCCGGGTCGCGAATGTCGGTCTTGCCCATCTCCAGGAACACCCCGCCGGGGGCGACGAGCCGTAGCGACGCGTCGACGAAATCGCCGGACAGCGAGTCGAGCACTAGGTCTACGCCGCGGCCCCCGGTGATCGTCCGGAACTTCTGCTCGAAATCGAGGCTGCGGGAGTCGGCGATGTGGTCGTCGTCAAAGCCCATGGCCCGCAAGGTGTCCCATTTGCCCCGGCTGGCCGTCGCAAACACTTCCAGGCCGAGGTGGCGGGCCAGCTGCACGGCGGCCATCCCGACCCCGCCGGCGGCCGCGTGCACGAGCACCCGCTGACCCGGTTTGACGCCGGCCAGGTCCATCAGCGCGTAGCGCGCGGTGGCGAACACCACCGACGCCGTCGCGGCCGCGGTGTGTGACCAGCCGGCCGGCACCTTGACCAGCAGCCGCTGGTCGGTGGTGGCGATAGTCCCGGTCCCGTCCGGGAACAGACCCAT
Organism: Mycobacterium sp. E2327; assembly: GCF_001672675.1. Lineage (NCBI taxonomy): Bacteria > Bacillati > Actinomycetota > Actinomycetes > Mycobacteriales > Mycobacteriaceae > Mycobacterium > Mycobacterium sp. E2327. The sequence continues at coordinate 6,587 of NZ_LZKE01000010.1, read as the reverse complement.
GACGCGGTCGCCGACGGCGAAACGGCCGTCCCCCGAGGCCGTTTCGAGAACGACGCCGGCGGCCTCGATGCCCATCACCGCGTCCGGGTCGGGGTAGAGACCCAGCGCGATCATCACGTCGCGGAAGTTGGCGGCGATGGCCGACAGGGCGACCCGGACCTGGCCGGGGCCCAGCGGCGCGTCCGCGTCGGGGATCCGCTCCAAGCGCAGGTTCTCGATGGTGCCGTAACTGCTCATGCCCAGCCGCCACGGGCCGTCGTCGGGCGGCACCAACAGGCCGCCGACCGCGCGGCTGCCGTGCACCCGCGCGGTGAAGACGGTCCCGTTGCGCAGCAACACCTGCGGCTCGGCCGGCGCCAAAACGGCCGCCACAGCGTCGGAATCCAGCGGCACATCGGTGTCGACGAGCACGATGCGGCCGGGATGCTCCGTCTGCGCCGAGCGCACCAGGCCCCACACCGCCGCGCCCGCCAGGTCGGTGACGTCCTCCCCCGGCAACGCCATGGCGCCGCGGGTCGACACCACCAGCGTTCCCGCCCCGTCGCGGGAGAGCCACGACTGCAGCACCGGCAGCACCGCACGCGTGGCCACGTGTACCTCCGTCACGACGTCCCCGGCCACGGGTGCCGATTCGAAAAGCACAGCCGAATTGTCCTCGAATTCCGTTGCACCCCAGGCGCACACCTCCACCGGCTGCACCGCGGACAGCGGCTGGGCGGACCAGACGACCTCGAAGAGCCGGTCGGGTCCCGAACTCGACACCGCGGCCAGTAGCTGCTGATCGGTCACCGGCCGGGCCACCATCGACGCCACCGACAGCACCGGCAGCCCCAAGCCGTCGGCCAATTCGATCGACACGGCCGACTCCCCCACCGGCACGATCCGCGCCCGTACTGCCGCTGCGCCCGCCGCGTGCAGCGACACCCGCTGCCACGAGAACGGCACCAGCATCGACCCGTCGGGGAGCTCGCCGCCGTCCGACGCCAGGATCACCGCGTGCAACGCGGCGTCGAGAATCGCGGGGTGGACACCGAATCCGGCCACCGACACCCCGGCGTCCTCGGGCAGCGCGACTTCGGCGAACACCTCGTCGCCGCGGCGCCACATCGACGTCAGGCCGCGGAACGCGGGCCCATACCCGTACCCCCGCTCGGCGAGCCGCTCGTACCCGTCGCCGATATCCACCGGTACCGCGCCCACCGGCGGCCACGCCGACAGATCCGCGTCCGGTTGCACGGACCCCGCGCGCAGCACGCCCTCGGCGTGCAACGACCAGCCGGACCCCGACTCGGCGCGCGAGAACACGGACACCGAACGGCCGCCCGAATCGTCCGCGCCCCCAACCACGACCTGAACCGCGACCGACCCACCCGCCGGCAACACCAACGGCGCCGCCAGATTCAGCTCGTCGACGACTCCGCAGCCCACCTCGTCGCCGGCCCGGATCGCCAACTCGACGAATCCCGCGCCGGGGAACAGCACGACACCACCAACCGCGTGGTCGGCCAGCCAGCCCTGCGCGCTCGGCGACAACCGACCGGTCAGCACGACGCCGCCCGACGCCGGCAGCTCCACAACCGCGCCCAGCAGGGCGTGTTCGCCGGCGGCCAGCCCCAGCCCGGCCGCGTCCGCCGGCGCGCCGTCGCCGGCGAGCCAAAAGCGCCGCCGTTCAAAGGCATACGTGGGCAGCTCGACGAAGTTGGCCGCACCGAGCGCGCCGCGCCAGTCCACGTCCATCCCCGTGACGAAGCCCTGTGCGACGGCGTTGATCAGCGACGCCGGCTCCGGACGGTCCTTGGGCAGGGCCGACATTGTGGTCACGACGGCATCCGGCAGCGACTCCTCGATCGACGCCGTCAGCCCGCCGCTCGGCCCGACTTCGAGGAAGCGGGTGGCGCCGGCGGAGTGCGCGAACCGGACGCTGTCGGCGAATCGCACGGCCTCCCGGACGTGCCGCTTCCAGTACGCCACCGAACCGAAGTCGTCGCCGGCCAGTTGCCCGGTTAGGTTCGACACGACCGGGATGGTGGGCTTGCCGACGACGAGCCCGCCCGCGACGGTTCCGAATTCGTCGATCATCGGATCCATCAGCGGGGAGTGGAACGCGTGGGAGACGGCGAGTCGGTGGACGCGGCGGCCGTCGGCGCGGAGCCGGTCGGCGACCGCGGTCACCGCGTCGTCGGGGCCGGAAATCACCACGGAGGCAGGCCCGTTGACCGCCGCGATGCCGACGCCGGGCGTCAGCAGGGGCCGCACCTCGTCTTCGGTTGCCTGCACGGCGATCATCGCGCCGCCGGCCGGCAGTGCCTGCATGAACCGGCCGCGGGCGGCAACCAGCACCGCCGCGTTCTGTAGCGATAGGACATCGGCGACGTGTGCGGCGGTGATCTCGCCGACCGAGTGGCCCATCACGAAATCGGGCCGTACACCCCAGGATTCGAGCAGCCGGAACAGGGCGACTTCTACGGCGAACAGGGCGGGCTGCGCGAATTCGGTTGTGTTCAGCAGGTTTTCGTCCTGGCCCCACATGACGTCGCGCAGGGGCCGCAGCAGGTGTTGGTCCAACTCGCCCAGCACGGCGTCGAAGGCCTCGGCGAACACCGGGTACGCCGCGTGCAACTCCCTTCCCATGCCGAGGATTTGGGAGCCCTGCCCCGGGAAGACGAAGACGGTTTTGCCGCCGGCCGTTGCCGTCCCGCGGATCACCGAACCGGCCAGATCGTTCCGGGCCAATTCGTCCAGCCCGGCCAGCAGGCCGCCGCGGTCATCGCCGACGACGACGGCCCGATGCTCGAAGTTTGACCGGCCCGCCAGCGACCACCCCACATCGGCGACGTCGAGATCGGCGTGGCTGCGAATGTGCGTCGCCAGCCGGGTGGCCTGTGACGTCAGGGCCGTCGCCGATTTCGCCGACACCACCCACGGCACCACCGGCAGCTCGGGGCGCGGCACGACGCGCTCCGACCCGGCGGGCGCGGCTTCGATGATCACGTGGGCGTTGGTGCCGCTGATGCCGAACGAGGACACCCCGGCGCGGGGGGTCTTGCCGTGTGCCGGCCAGGGCCGGGCTTCGGTCAGCAACGACACGGCTCCCAACGACCAGTCCACATGGGGGCTGGGCTCGTCGACGTGCAACGTGGCCGGCAACATCTCGTGGCGCATCGCCAGCACCATCTTGATCACACCGGCGACGCCGGCCGCAGCCTGCGTGTGACCCATGTTCGACTTGATCGACCCCAGCCATAGCGGTTCGGCGCGGTCGCGTCCATAGGTGGCCAACAACGCTTGGGCCTCAATGGGATCGCCCAACATCGTTCCGGTGCCGTGGCCTTCGACCGCGTCGACCTCGGCCGCGGACAGCCCGGCGTTGGCCAGCGCCGCCCGCACGACCCGCTGCTGCGACGGACCGTTGGGCGCGGTCAAGCCGTTCGAGGCGCCGTCCTGGTTGATCGCCGAACCCCGAACCACCGCCAGCACCTGGTGCCCGAGGCGCTCGGCGTCGGACAGCCGCTCCACCACGAGCATGCCGCCGCCCTCGGAGAATCCGGTGCCGTCAGCCGCGCCGGCGTAGGCCTTGCACCGGCCGTCGGCGGACAGCCCGCGCATGCGGCTGAACTCGACGAAGATGTCCGGGGTGGCGTTGACGGTGACGCCGCCGGCCAGCGCCAGATCGGATTCACCCGAGCGCAGCGACTGCACCGCCATGTGCAAGGCCACCAACGACGACGAGCACGCCGTGTCCACCGAGACCGCGGGGCCCTCCAGGCCGAGCGCGTACGAAATGCGGCCCGACGCCACACTGGACGACTGCCCGGTCAGCCGGAAGCCCTCGGCGGCCGCCGGGGCGCCGATTCCGTAGCCCTGCGTGTACACCCCGGCGAACACGCCGGTGGCGCTGCCGCGCAACTCGCCGGGCTCGATTCCCGCGCGCTCCAACGCTTCCCAGGACAGCTCGAGGAACAGCCGCTGCTGCGGGTCCATGGCCAGCGCCTCGCTGGGCGTGATGCCGAAGAAGGCGGGGTCGAAGCCCGCGACATCGTCGACGAAGCCGCCGGTGCGGGTGTAGCAGGTGCCCGGAACGTCGGGGTCAGGGTTGTACAGCCCATCGAGGTTCCAACCGCGATCGGTCGGGAATTCCGAGAGCACGTCGCGGCCCTCGGTCAGCATGTCCCACAGGTCCTCGGGGGAATTCACCCCGCCGGGATAGCGGCATGACATGCCGACGATGACGATCGGGTCGTCGTCGGTGGCGCGGACCACCGGAGCGTGGCTGACCTCTTGCGGCGCTCCGGCGAGCTCGGTGCGCATGTAGCTGGCCAGGCCGTTGGGCGTCGGGTAGTCGAAGATCAGCGTGGGCGAAAGCGCCAGTCCCGTCGCGGTTTTGAGCCGGTTGCGCATTTCGACCGCGGTCAGCGAGTCAAAGCCCAGCTCCTGGAACGCCTTGTCCGGGTCGATCGCCTCGGCGGTGGTGTTGCCCAGCACGGTGGCGATGTGCGAGCGCACCAGGTCCAGCAGCACCGCTTGCTGCTCGGCCTCGGGCAGCCCCTGCAGGCGATGCGCCAGCGCCGATTTCGATTTCGCGGCGGCCAGCGAGTCGTCGACCCGGCGGCGAGCCGGCGCATTGACGAGGTCGCTGAACATCGGTGGCACCGCGAGGGCGTGGGCGCGCAGCGCGCCGAGATCGATGCGGGCGGGCGCCATGAACGGTTCGTCGACGATCAGCGCGGTGTCGAACAATTCCATCGCCTCGGCCGACGACAAAGCCAGGATTCCGTCGCGGCCCAGCCGGGCGAGGTCGGCCGCGTCGAGCCCACCGGTCATCGCGCTGGCCTGATCCCACAGCCCCCACGCCAGCGATATCGCCGGCAGCCCGTGTGCGCGCCGATGCGCGGCCAGTCCGTCCAGGAACGAGTTGGCCGCCGCGTAGTTGCCCTGGCCCGACGAACCCACCAGCCCTGCCATCGAGGAGAACATCACGAACGCCGACAGATCTCGGTCGCGGGTCAGTTCGTGCAGGTTCCACGCCGCATCGACCTTGGCCCGCAACACCGCATCGACGCGCTCCGGCGTCAGGGAGGTGACCATCGCGTCGTCGAGCACGCCGGTCGCATGAATGACGGCCGAAAGCTTTGGCACAGTGGCGATCACCGCCGCCAGGGCGGCCCGGTCGGTCGCATCGCACGCGACCACCGCGGCCCGGGCACCCGCAGCCTCCAGCTCGGCGACCAGTTCGGCCGCACCCGGCGCGTCCGGTCCGCGGCGGCTCAGCAGCGCCAGGTCCCGGGCGCCGTGGTGCGCCACCAGGTGGTGGGCGAGCGTGGCACCCGCCATGCCGGTGCCGCCGGTGATCAGCACGGTGCCTTGGCCGAGTCCAGAAGGCATCGTCATGACGACCTTGCCGACGTGGCGGGCCTGGCTCAGGTAGCGCAGGGCGGTGCGCGCGCGTCGCACGTCAAACGTCGTCACCGGCAACGGCTTCAGCACGCCGGCGTCGAAGAGCCCGGCGAGCTCGAGCATCCACTGATGCATGCGGGGGCGGCCCGGCTCGAAGAGGTCGAAGGCGCGGTAGCGCACGCCCGGATATTCCTGCGCGATCGCGCCGGGGTCGCGGATGTCGGTCTTGCCCATCTCCAGGAACATGCCGCCGGGGGCGACCAACCGCAGTGAGGCGTCGACGAATTCGCCGGCCAGCGAGTCCAGCACGATGTCCATCCCGGCCCCGCCGGTGGCCGCCCGGAACTTCTCCTCGAATTCCAGGCTGCGGGAGTCCGCGATGTGGTCGTCGTCAAGGCCCATGGCCCGCAGGGTGTCCCACTTGCCGCGGCTGGCGGTCCCGTACACCTCCAGGCCCAGATGCCGGGCCAGTTGGACGGCGGCCATCCCGACGCCGCCGGCCGCGGCGTGCACCAACACCCGCTGGCCCGGTTTGGCGTCGGCCAGGTGGATGAACGCCATGTAGGCGGTGGTGAAAACGGCGGAGATGGCAGCGGCTTCGGGGTAGGACCAGTCTTCGGGCTTGTGCACCAGCAGGCGGACGTCGCCGGCGACCAGGGTGCCGCTGCCGTCGGGGAAGAATCCGTACACCGAATCGCCGACCGCGAAATCGGTGACGCCTGGCCCGACTTCGACCACCACGCCGGCCCCTTCACCGCCGAGCAGCGCGTCGTGGGTGAACATGCCCAGGGTGATCATGACGTCGCGGAAGTTCGCGGCGATCGCGCGCAGGGCCACCCGCACCTGCCCGGGCTGCAGCGGCGCCTCGGCGTCGGGCACCGGTTCCAGGCGCAGACCGAGCATCCCGGCCGGATCGTCCTCGTGGATACCGATGCGCCGCTGGACGATCGGGCGATCGCCGCCATTCTCGCGCTCGGCGAGCCGCAGGTGTTGGTGCGCGGCGGAACGCATCACCACCCGCGGGTGCAGGGCAGCCGCGCGGTCGACGGTCTCCTGGTACCTCCGGCCGAAGGGCCGTGGCGGCTGGGCATCAGCAGCGCCGGCACGTTCGAAAACCTGCGCCTGGAACCGGTGCCCGACGCCGAGGCGCCGCTGCAGCCCGGGCAGGTGCGGGTGGCCCTGCGCGCGATCGC
>NZ_LZKE01000009.1:0-4268 GCF_001672675.1 Mycobacterium sp. E2327 | reverse complement strand
TGCTGGCCGCCGCCACGGTCACCGTGATCCTGATTTTCCGTGACCAGACCCTGGCCGGCGAAATGCAGGCGACCGCGCTCAAGCGCGCGCTCGGACCCAGCCTGAGCTGGTTCGACGAACACCTCCGCTACGAGCGGCTGTTCATGGCCAGCCCCGACGGGTCGGTCGCCCGCCGATTCGCAGTGCTGGCTCTGGTGTTGGCGCTGGCGATCACGGTCGCAATGTCGTTGCGCAAGGGCCGGATTCCCGGCACGGCCGCCGGGCCGAGCCGCCGCATCGGCGGGATCACCATCATCTCGTTCGTCGCGATGATGTTCACCCCCACCAAATGGACCCACCACTTCGGGGTGTTCGCCGGGCTGGCCGGGCCGCTGGGCGCGCTAGCCGCGGTCGCCGTGACCTCCGTCGCCATGCGGTCCCGGCGCAACCGCACCGTCTACGCCGCCGTCGTGGTGTTCCTGCTGGCACTGTCGTTCGCCAGCGTCAACGGCTGGTGGTACGTGTCGAACTTCGGTGTGCCGTGGTCGAATTCGTTCCCCGCGTGGCACTACGCCTTCGCCACGGCCCTGCTCGGGCTGACGCTGTTGGTGCTGCTGCTGGCCTCGTGGTTTCACTTCGTCAACCCGGATAACGGGCCACCCAGGACCCGCTACGGCGCACGGGTGGCCGGAATCGTCCAGTCCCCCTTGGCAATTGCGGCGTGGATCCTGGTGGCGTTCGAGGTCGCATCTCTGACGCTGGCGATGACGGACCAGTACCCGGCGTGGTCGGTCGGTCGCTCCAACCTCGAGGCGCTGACTGGAAAGTCCTGCGGGCTGGCCGAGGATGTGCTCGTCGAGCCGGACCCCAACGCCGGCATGCTGACGCCGGTTACCGGCCCTGCCGCCGACGCGCTGGGCGCGGGCCTCTCGGAGGCCTTCACCCCCAACGGCATTCCCGCCGACGTGCGCGCCGACCCGGTGATGGAACGTCCCGGTGACCGCAGCTTCATCAACGAGGACAGGTCGACCACCGGCGCCGAGCCCGGCACCGAGGGCGGCACCAACCCGGCACCCGGGATCAACGGTTCGGTCGCCCAGCTGCCCTATAGCCTCGACCCGGCCCGCACCCCGGTCCTCGGCAGCTGGCGCGCGGGCATCCAGGTTCCGGCCCACCTGCGCTCGGGCTGGTACCGGCTGCCCGCCCGCGACAAGGCGCGACCGCTGCTGGTGGTCAGCGCGGCGGGCCGCTTCGACCCCCGCGAGGTCCAGGTGCAGTGGGCCACCGACGACGAAGCGGCCGGCGGGCACCCCGGTGGCTCGTTCCAGTTGTCGGACGTCGGCGCCTCCCCCGCCTGGCGCAACCTGCGGCTGCCGCTGTCGGCCATCCCGGGCGCCGCCACCCAGATCCGCCTGGTCGCCGATGACGAAGACCTGGCGCCGCAGCACTGGATCGCGCTGACGCCCCCGCGGATTCCGCAGCTGCGCACGCTGCAGGACGTCGTCGGGTCCAAGGACCCGGTGTTCCTGGATTGGCTTGTCGGCCTGGCGTTTCCGTGTCAGCGCCCGTTCGGCCACCAAAACGGCGTCGACGAGACGCCGAAGTGGCGCATCCTGCCCGACCGCTTCGGCGCCGAGGCCAACTCACCGGTGATGGACAACAACGGCGGCGGCCCGTTGGGCGTCACCGAATTGCTGGTGAAGGCGACCACGATGGCGACCTATCTGAAGGACGACTGGTCGCGCGACTGGGGCTCGCTGCAACGGTTGACGCCCTTCTATCCCGACGCCCAGCCCGCCCAGCTGCAGCTCGGAATCGCGACGCGCAGCGGCCTGTGGAACCCGGCGCCGCTGCGCCGCACCTAGCGATACGCGCCCTTGCCGGCGCCCTATCGGTAAGCCTAGACTTACGGTTCGTGGCCACTTACCGAGCCGTCGGCGACGGTGACGCCTGGCTGGCGCTGGCCGACGGAACACGGCGCTCCATCGTGGAACGCCTTGCGCACGGCCCGGCGGCGGTCGGCGAATTGGCCCGCGACCTGCCCGTCAGCAGGCCCGCCGTTTCTCAGCACCTGAAGGTCCTCAAGTCCGCGGGCCTGGTCCGCGACCGCGCCGCGGGAACGCGTCGCGTCTACCACCTCGACCCGACCGGTCTCGAGGCGCTGCGCGCCGACCTCGACCGGTTCTGGTCCCAGGCGCTGGCGGCCTACGCGAAAACCATCGATGAAAGCGAGGGGGAACCGTCATGACCCGAACACCCAACGTCGCGCACCACGTCGTCGTCAACGCCCCGATCGAGCGCGCGTTCGCCGTCTTCACCGAACGGTTCGGCGACTTCAAGCCCCGCGACCACAACCTGCTCGCCGTCCCGATCGCCGAGACCGTCTTCGAGCCCCGCGTGGGCGGGCACATCTTCGACCGCGGCGTCGACGGCAGCGTCTGCCGATGGGCGCGCATCCTCGCCTACGAGCCGCCGCATCGGGTGACGTTCAGCTGGGACATCGGCCCGACCTGGCAGGTGGAGTCCGATCCGGCCAAGACCAGCGAGGTCGAGGTCCGATTCACCGCCGAGTCCGCCGACCGCACGCGCGTCGAGCTTGAACACCGCCACCTCGACCGGCACGGCCCGGGTTGGGAGTCCGTCGCCGACGGCGTCGACGGCGACGCCGGCTGGCCGTTGTACCTGGACCGCTACGGCCGCCTGCTCAGCGTCGAGGCGCATCGATGACGACCACCCTGATGACCATGGCGCACGCCGAGCGCGCCGACCTCGCCGACTTCCTGTCCACCCTCGCTCCACCGGACTGGGCGGCGCCCAGCCTGTGCACGAAATGGAGCGTGAAAGACGTTGTCGCGCATGTCATCAGCTACGAGGAGCTGGGCGCCGCGGGGCTGCTGAAGCGGTTCGCGAAGGGCTGGGTCGTGCGGGCCAACCAGGTCGGCGTCGACGAGTTCTCCGGGCTGAGCCCCGAGCAGCTGCTCGCATTCCTCCGTGGCCATCTCGAACCCCGCGGCCTGACAGCCGGTTTCGGCGGAATGATCGCGCTCGTCGACGGCACGGTCCACCACCAGGACATCCGCCGCTCGCTCGGCCGGCCCCGCACCGTCCCCGCCGATCGGCTGCAGCGGGTGCTCGGGCTGGTGCCCGGTAACCCCCGGCTCGGGGCGGGGCGCCGGATCCGGGGGCTGCGCCTGCGCGCCACCGACGTCGACTGGACACACGGCAACGGACCCGAGGTCAGCGGCCCCGGGGAGGCGTTACTCATGGCGATGACCGGGCGCCCCGCGGCGCTCGCCGACCTCGAGGGCCCCGGCCGGGACACGCTGGCCCACCGGCTGCGCCGGTAGCCGACCGTCAGCCCGGGCCGACTTCGAAGGTGAACTCGTGACCGCCGATGCGGATGCGGTCGCCGTTGGCCAGGGGAGCGCTGCCACGGATGCGCTGGCCCTGCACCTCCACCCCGTTGGTGGACCGCAGGTCGGTCATCATGAAACCCGTTCCGATGTCGGTGATGACGGCGTGGTGGCGGCTGACGTCGGTGTCGTCGAGGACGACGTCGTTGTCGGTGAAGCGCCCGATCCTCGTGGTCGCGCCGGTCAGCGGGTGAGCCCGCCCGGTCTGGTCGATCAGCCGGGCAAGGGCGGATTCCGCGAGCTGGATGCTGGCGGTCGTGGGCTCCTGCCGGTAGGCGCCGCGCTTGTGGGTGGTCAGGTCGGCCCGCCGCAAACCCAACGGCTCCTGCCGCAGGATCCGCTCGTGCAGCGCGCTCACGGTGCGGCCGGGGTCGATGCCGAGCCCCTCGGCGAGGGCCGTCTTCAGCCGACGGTAGGCGCCGAGCGCGTCGGACTGGCGCTCGGTGACGTAGTAGGCGGTGATGAGCTGCGCCCACAGCGGTTCGCGGTAGGGATGTTCGGCGGTGAGCGCCTCCAGCTCGCCGATGACCTCGCCGGCGCGTCCGCAGGCGATCTCGGCCTCCGCGCGGGCGGTGTGGGTGGCCACGTTTTCTTCCATCAGCGCGGTGGCGAAGGCGTCGACGAAGGCGTAGTCGCGCAGGTCGTCGAGCACCGGCCCGCGCCACTCGCCCAGCGCCAGTGAGAACTGCCGGCTGGCGTCCTCGAAGCGCCCCGCCGCGGCGGCCTGGTTTCCCGCGAGCTTCGCGGCCATGAAGCGCCCCAGGTCGCAGTCGGCGTCGGCGACGCTGAGCTGGTATCCCGGCGGGGCGCTCGCCAGCACCTGGTACGGGTCGGCCCCGGCGTCGCGCAGCAGCCGGCGCAGGTTCGAGATGTGGG
>NZ_LZKE01000008.1:0-99937 GCF_001672675.1 Mycobacterium sp. E2327 | reverse complement strand
AGGAGGTCGAGGCCGTCAAGGCGAACGGGTACCGCCCGGCCGACTACATCGACGGCGACGACGAGCTGCGCGCGGTGCTGGATCTGATTGCGGGCGGCACGTTTTCGCACGGAGACACCGAGGTGTTCCGGCCGCTGGTGGACAACCTGCGCCACGACGACCCCTTCCTGGTGTGCGCCGACTTCGCCTCCTACCTGAAGTGCCAGGAGCAGGTCAGCGAGGCCTGGCGGGACACCGAGGCGTGGACGAAGATGTCGATCCTGAACACCGCGCGCAGCTCGTCGTCGCCGTCGATGTAGTCGGCCGGGCGGTACCCGTTCGCCTTGACGGCCTCGACCTCCTGCTCGGTCAAGCCGAACAGGAAGAAGTTCTCCGGCCCGACCTCATCGCGCATTTCGACGTTGGCCCCGTCGAGCGTGCCGATGGTCAGGGCGCCGTTGATCATGAACTTCATGTTCCCGGTGCCCGAGGCTTCCTTGCCCGCGGTGGAGATCTGCTCGGACAGGTCGGCGGCGGGGTAGATCAGGTGCGCGTTCTGCACGTTGAAGTTCGGCACGAACGCCACCCGCAGGAAGCGGTTGACGGCCGGGTCCGCGTTCACCGTCTCGCCGACGGCGTTGATCAGCTTGATGATCCGCTTGGCCATGAAGTAGCCCGGGGCGGCCTTGCCGCCGAAGATGAACGCCCGCTGCGGAATCGACAGGCCGGGATCCTGTTTGAGCCGGTGATACAGCGCGACGATGTGCAGGACGTTGAGGTGCTGACGCTTGTACTCGTGGATGCGCTTGACCTGGACGTCGAACATCCAGTCCGGGTTCAGCTCGACGCCGGCGACCGACCGGACGTACTTGGCCAGGCGCGCCTTGTTGTTGCGTTTGATGTCGTGCCATTCCCGGCGGAAGGCCGCGTCGTCGACGAACGGCTCCAGCCCGCGCAGGCGGCTCAGGTCGGTCAGCCAGCCGTCTCCGACGGTGCGGTCCAGCAGCTCCCGCAGCCCCGGGTTGGCCAGGGCGAGGAAGCGGCGCGGCGTCACGCCGTTGGTCTTGTTGCTGAATCGTTCCGGCCACAGCTCGTAGAAGTCTTTGAGCACACTGCTTTTCAGCAGTTCGGAGTGCAGCGCGGCGACTCCGTTGATGGCATGGCTGCCGACGGTGGCGAGGTGTGCCATCCGGACGCTCTTGCCGCCGTCCTCGCCGATCAGCGACATCCGGCGCAACCGGTCTTCGTCGCCGGGGAAGCGGGCGCGCACCTCGTCGAGGAATCGGCGGTTGATCTCGTAGATGATCTCGATGTGGCGCGGCAGCGCCTCGGAGAACATGTCCAGCGGCCAGGTCTCCAACGCCTCGGGCAACAGGGTGTGGTTGGTGTAGCCGAACGTCGCGACGGTGATTTCCCACGCCTCGTCCCAGTCCAGCTGGCGCTCGTCGACCAGCAACCGCATCAGCTCGGCGACCCCGATGGAGGGGTGAGTGTCGTTGAGCTGCACGGCGAATCGCTGCGGGAGTTCCCGCACGCCGGCGTCGGCGAGATCGTCCATGATGTGCAGCACGTGCTGCAGCGAGCAGGACACGAAGAAGTACTGCTGCAGCAGGCGCAGCTGCTTGCCCGCCTCCGGCTCGTCGTTGGGGTAGAGCACCTTGGTGACGGTCTCGGACATGACCTCGTCCTCGACGGCCCCGTAGTAATCGCCGGTGTTGAAGGCCTCCAGCGCGAACGACTTCACGGCCCGCGCGCTCCACAGCGTCAGCACGTTGCAGGTGTTGACGCCGTAACCCTGGATGGGCGTGTCGTACGCGACGCCCTTGAGCACCCGCCCCGGCACCCACCGGACGCGATCGTGGCCGGAGTCGTCGGTGTAGTGCGCGGCGTAGCCGCCCCACTTGACCAGGTAGTTGACGTCGGGTTTCGGGATTTCCCAAGGGTTTCCGTGGTCGAGCCAGTTGTCGGTCTGCTCGACCTGCCAGCCGTCGCGGATCTCCTGGTCGAAGATGCCGAATTCGTAGCGGATGCCGTAGCCGATCGCGGGTCGCTCGAGCGTGGCCAGCGAGTCGAGGTAGCACGCCGCGAGCCGCCCGAGGCCGCCGTTGCCCAGTCCCGGTTCCTCCTCGCAAGCCAGGACCGTCTCGAGATTCTGTCCCATCGCCGCGAGCGCCGTCTTGGCCGCGAGCTCCATGTTGAGGTTCAGCAGGTTGTTGCCCAGCTGCGGACCCATCAAGAATTCGGCCGACAGGTAGCAGGTCACCTTGCGGCCGAGGTCAAGCGAGGTCTGCGTCGAGGCCACCCGGCGGTCCTGCATGCGGTCGCGCACGGCGAGGGCCAGTGCTCGGTAGTAGTGCTCGGGCCGCAGCGCGGCGGCCGGGCGACCGATCGAGTAGCGCAGGTGGTCGGTGATCGCCCGCTGCAGCGCCGCCGCGCTCATCCCGGTGCGGGAGTGCTCGGCCAGATCGGCCCGCGTCGGGCTGGGCGAAATTCCGTCGGAGGGCGTCTGCTCGACATCGGTCATCGTGGGTGGTCCTACTCCCTAGGGGTGGGCGGCAGGAGAGTCAGTGTGGCAGCGGTGTTTGCACACCAGGCGCGCAATTGAAGGCCGTTACGTAAACACAAACTCACAGGCCGGTGACGAAATGGCGTTTGGGCTAGGCGATGTATCCGCGCGGGAGGACGGAGAAGTCGACGCACGCCGCGGCCAGCATGTCGCCCAGCACGGGGTGGACCGGTGCGCGGAGTTCGAGCATCGCACCGGCCGACGGCGCTTTCAGCGTGGCGATGTTCGTGTTGGCCAACAATTGGACGGCCTCGAATTCGATGTCGCGCCAACCGGTGTGGACCGTCATCAGGGTGAGGACGCCCAATTGATCGCCGGTGGGGGACAGGATCGCGTGATGCCAGGCGCTGTCGGCCTTGGCCCCGGAGTGCGGCCGAATCGCCGCCAGGACGGTGCCGCCGCCATCCTCCAACCGCGCCGCGCCGTCGGACGGGACGATCTTTCCCACCGGTGTGCCCTGGTTCGTGACGGTGGTCGTTCCGGCCACCGACAGCCTGAATTCCTCGCCGGCCGGGCTGGACAGGGTGTAGTCGCTCTTGCCGCCGTTCTTGAATCCGAGCAAGACGCCGACCCCGCCCTTCTGTTGAGCCCGCGCCAGTTCGGCGCCGTCTGGGGTGGTGAGCTCAATTCGCAACGCGTTGGACGTCGCCCTTGTCACTTTCGCGGCGACGGCGGTCGCGTTTCCAAGAATCGGCATGCGGAGATCCTAGGCGCAGAATCGTCAACCATGAACCAAAGCCAATTGCCGTTGGCGTCGGCCGGTGCGCGCTGGCTGATCGCCGCGGCCGTCCTTGGTTCGGGCATTGCGCTGCTGGACGGCACCGTCGTCAACGTGGCGCTGCCGGCCATCGGTCGCGACCTGGGCGGGGGTCTGACCGGCCAACAGTGGGTCCTCGACGGCTACCTGCTGACGCTGAGTGCGCTGCTGCTGACCGGAGGCGCCGCGGGCGACCGCTATGGCCGCCGACGGGTTTTCGTCGCCGGGCTGGTCGTCTTCACCGCCGCCTCCGTCGGCTGCGGTCTTTCGCCGACGGTCGGATGGCTGGTCGGCGCGCGGCTGGTGCAGGGTGTCGGCGCGGCGGCGCTGGTTCCGGGCAGCCTGGCGTTGATCGACGCCGGCATCGTCGACGACGACCGGGGGCGGGCGGTCGGGATCTGGGCGGGCATGTCGGGGGTGACGACGGCGCTGGGTCCGTTCATCGGGGGCTGGCTGGTCGATGCGGCGTCGTGGCGCTGGGTGTTCTTCTTGAACCTCCCGCTGGCCGTGGCGGTGCTGTGGATCGCCGCCCGCCACATTCCCGAATCGCGCGATCCGAGCGCGCGGGGCCGTCCGGACGTCACGGGAACCGCCGCGATCACCGTCGGGCTGTCCGGGGTGATCTACGCGCTCATCGAGGCGCCTTCGCGCGGTTGGACTTTCGTCACGGCGGTGTCCGCCGCCGTCGGCACCGCGGCGCTGCTTGCTTTTCCGGCAATCGAACGACGCGCGCAGGCGCCGCTGCTGCCCTTGCAGCTGTTGCGATCCCGGCAATTTAGCGGCGCCAACCTCGCGACCCTGGCCGTCTACACCGCGATCGGCGGGGCGCTGTTCCTGCTGGCCCTGCAGCTGCAACAGAGCCTGCACTACTCCGCGCTCGCGGCGGGGCTGGCGATGCTGCCGATGACGGTGATCATGCTGATCGGCTCGCCGTGGGCCGGCTCGCTCGGGCAGCGGGCCGGGCCGCGGCTGCCCATGACGGTCGGGCCGCTGATTGCCGCGGCGGGTTTGGCGTTGATGGCGCGGATCACGCCCGGGGCGACCTACCTCGGCGCGGTGCTGCCCGCCGTCGTCGTGTTCGGCGTCGGGCTGGCGATCACCGTGGCGCCGCTGACCGCGGCCGTCCTGTCCGCCGTTCCCGATGGCTATGCGGGCACCGCCTCCGGCGTCAACAACGCCGTCGCGCGCCTCGCCGGGTTGCTTGCCGTCGCCGTGCTGCCGGCTGCGGCCGGCATCACCGCGGGCCCGGGGCAGCCGCTCGGTCCGGGCTTCTCGGTGGCGATGATCATCACCGCCGTCGCGTGCGTGGTCGGCGCATTGATCGCGGCGCTGACCGTCCGGACCGGCGGCGACTTCGCCCACCAGATGCTGCCCGGCATCAACCACGCGTGCCAGGACCCGTGCACGCGGCGTTAACGGTGCGCCCCTTGTCCCGAAGCGTGGGGCAGCGCTCGGCGATTCTCGAATAGATTTCGGTGATGGCCTCGACGACGTGGGATGTCGACGGTGACCGACGCGCTGGTCAGCCTGCTGAATGCGGCTCCCGTCGCTAACCGGTGACCGTCATCTGATCGTTGCTGCTGGCCCACGACCGCGCGAAGACGTCGATCGGCACCTGTTCATCGCGGCCCTCCTCGCTGCCGCTGTCGTTGAGGTGCACGATGCCGGCCGCGGTGTCGACGCCGGTGACCACGACGGCGTGGTTGGCTTCCGGTTGGCCGTCCGGGGTCTTGTCCTCGACGGGCTCGCGCCAGATGACTTCGGAGTTGACCCCGACGATCACCTTGCGGCCCTTGGCCAGATCCTGCTCGAGCGCCGACATGCCCGTCGGGACACCGGTCTTCGCGGCGCTCTCCTCTTCGGTGGAGGTGGCGCGGATGCCGTAGTGCGCGAGGAGCGCCGGCTCGTCGTCGAACGAGGTGCCGTCGCCGGGTTTGCGCTTCTTCGGCTTGGTGTAGATCGGTCCGGCGTGGACGGTGCTCGGCGTGGCCTGGGCCAGCTTGACGATGGCCTGCTCGGAGGGCGGCTTGCCGGTCAGTTCACCGACCACGTCGGCGACCGCCATCTCCACGCAGTCGTCGTCGTATCCCTGGTAGCGCCAGAACGGGGCGGCCGCCGCGGGGTTGCCGTACAGCGTGCCCGCGCCGCGCGGCGGGTCGGGCGTGGCGTGCGCGCTGACCACCGCCGGGCCCAGCCCGATGGCGGCCGCCAGCATGGCCACGCCCGTCGCCCGGGCCGCGGTCGCAGTGCGGGTGCCGATCATGCCGTGAATATCTGAGGAGAGTGGCGCGGCGTTACTTTGTTGAGATGCCACGTCCGATGCGCTTCGACGTCAGCGACGTTGTCGGCGAGCAGGCATGGCTGGCGGCCACCTACTACCCGGCGCCCCGCGGCGCCGACGCCCTACTCGTCTGCCTGCCGGGCGGCACCTACAGCCGTGAGTACTGGGACCTGAAGTTCCCCGGTCGCAGCGGCTACAGCTTCGCGGAGTTCGCCACCGAGTACGGCTACGGCGTGGTGACGATCGATCCGCTGGGCACCGGCGAAAGTTCCAAACCGGCAAGAGATTTCGATTTCACCGACATCGCCGCCGCGCTCGCGCGGGCCGTCTCCGCGCTGCCGGAGGCGACGGGCGAGCGCGCGCCGGTGCTGGCCGTGGCGCATTCGCTGGGCGGTTACCTTGCGATCGTTCAGCAATCGCTGTTTTCCAGCTACGCGGGTTTGGCGGTACTCGGCTGCACCAACCAGCACGTCGCGCCGCTGAACCTGGATGCCGGCTTCATCGCCCGGGCGGGCACCGCCGAGGGTCGCGCCGAACTGGCCCGGCAGATCCTCGCAGCCCTGCCCGAGCCGTATGCCGAGGGCCCGCGCGAGTATCTGCAGAGCTGGTTTCACCTGGCCGATGTGCCCGCCGACGTCGTGGCGGCGGACTGCGTCACCGCAAAGTCGGTGGTGCCGCGGGTATTCGGCACCGCAATGATTCCCGGCGTTGTCGCCGAGTACGCCGCACAGATCGACGTCCCGGTGCTCGTCGGCTTCGGCGTCGTCGACGTCTCACCGGACCCACGCGCGGAGGCCGGGCTGTACCGCCGCAGCCGCGACCTCACGACCTTGGTGCTTCCCGAAAGCGCGCACTGCCACAACATGGCGTCGAGCCGCCGGCTGCTGTGGAGGCGCGTGCTCGATTGGGCCGCGACCGTAAGGTGTGCGTCGTGACCCAGACTCTCGATGCAAGGCTCAACCGTTTTACGCCCTCGGTGCTCAGCCTTTTTCGGTTCGTCTACGGCTTGCTCTTCGCCGCGTGTGGCTCGATCATCCTTTTCGATTGGCCCGTCCGTCCGGCCTTTCCCGCGGGGTTCGGCACCTGGCCCACCTGGTATGCCGGCCTGATCGAGTTCGTCACGGGGCTCCTGATCGCGACCGGGTTGTTCACCCGCCCCGCCGCTTTCATCGCGTCGGGGCAAATGGCGGTCGCCTATTTCTGGATGCACCAACCGAAGGCGCTGTGGCCGGTCGGCGAACCGCCGGCGGGCAACGGCGGGCTGCTGGCGATCCTGTTCTGCTTCGCTTTCTTCCTGCTGGTCTTCACCGGTGGCGGGCGTTACTCGATCGACGCCCTGCGCGGCGGGCGCGCTACACCGCGCAGTGCGGGTGCGGTTCCGGGTCGAAACACGTGATGGTTCCATAGGGGCAGCGCGGCAGGTAGATGCCGCCGCCTTTCCGCCAGCCTTTCCGGACCAGCTTTCTGGCCAGGTAGCGCGACGCCGTCAGCGCCTTGGCTTTCTCCGGCGCGGGGTAAAGGCGGGGGTTGTCGTAGGCGTCATAGATGTCTTCGGCGAGTGCGTCGATGAGTTCGATGACGTCGCGGGGTGTGGCCATGCTTCACCAGGTTCCCGTTTCGATGACCAGGGAATCTTATCACCGGCACGTTCTCTGACCAGGCCCGTACTTCCGATCGACCAGCGATAATGGCATTCTCTATATCCGAGAAGCCATTTTCACGCGGACGAGAGGACATCCGGATGGGCGCAGACCGACGATGCGACGGGCTGGTCGCGCTCGTCACGGGAAGCAGCCGGGGCCTGGGCAAGGCGATCGCCGCGCGGCTCGCCGCGCACGGTGCCACGGTGGCGCTCACCGCCCGAACGATGGAACCCGACGCCAAATACCAGGGATCGCTGAGCCAGACCCGCGACGAGATCGTGGCCGCCGGCGGCCGCGCCGTCGCGGTCCAGGCGGACCTTTCCCAATCCGACGAGCGCGAAAGGCTTTTCGCGGAGGTGGTGAGCGCCGTCGGCGCCCCGGACATCCTCGTCAACAACGCCGCCGTCACCTTCCTGCGGCCGCTCGACGGGTTCCCCGAGCGGCGGGCCCGGCTGATGATCGAAATGCACGTCCTCGGCCCGCTGCACCTGAGCCAGTTGGCGATCCCCGCGATGCGGGAGCGCGGCCGGGGCTGGATCCTCAACCTGACGTCGGTGGGCGGCGACCTGCCGGAGGGACCGCCGTTCTCAGAGTTCGACCGGACCGCGGGTTTCGGCATCTACGGAACGGCCAAGGCCGCGCTCAACCGGCTCACCAAGAGCCTCGCCGCCGAGCTGTACGACGATGGCATCGCGGTCAACGCCGCCGCCCCGTCCAACCCGGTGGCGACCCCCGGGGCCGGCACCCTGGACCTCGCCAAGACCGACACCGAGGACATCGAACTGATCACCGAGACCGCCTTTCGGTTGTGCACCTGCGACCCGAAGACCATGACCGGGCGTATCGCGCACACCCAGCCCTTCCTGGCGGAAGTCGGCGGGTCGAAGCCGGTCGGCTAGGTGACCGAGCTCGACCTGGACGAGCTGCGTCGGCGCCTCGCGGCCGCGGGCGTTGCCGGCCTCGCCCCGCTGGCCGGTGGCGCGTCCAGCCTCACGTTCTCCGGTGAGCGCGACGGCCGGGCGGTGGTGATCAAAGTTGCCCCGCCCGGGGTGGCGCCGGTAGCACACCGCGACGTGCTGCGCCAGGCGCGTGTCATGAAAGTGCTTGCGGAGAGCCAAGTTCCGGTCCCCGAGGTGCTGTGGGAGGACGTGGGCGCCCCGCCGCTCTTCGTGATGTCACGCGTCGAAGGCGACTGCGTGGAGCCGCTTTTCGACGGTTGCCCGCCGGCCGCCGACCTGGCGGGGCGCTACCGCAACGCATGCCGCGTCATGGCCGCCCTGCACCGGTTGTCACCGGCCGACCTCGGATTGGCGGGCGAACCGGCCATGGAACCGGCCGCGGAAGTGCGGCGCTGGTCGGAGACCCTGCAGACCGTGGACGCGGCGTTGGTGCCCGGCTGGCCGGACGTGCGCGACGCCTTGCTGGCTTGCGCGCCGGTGGCCCTGGGCCCGAGCGTGGTTCACGGCGACTTTCGGCTGGGCAACCTGCTGGCCGACGGCGACCGGATCAACGCGGTGATCGATTGGGAGATCTGGGCGATCGGTGACCCGCGCATCGACGTCGGCTGGTTCCTGATCAACTCCGACCCGGACACCTATCAACGCGTGCGATCGCCCGGCATCGCGCCACCGACCGGCGAGCTCGCCGACATCTACCAACGCGAGTTCGGTTGCCAGGTAGCCGATTTGGGCTGGTTCAGTGCGCTGGCGTGCTTCAAGTCGGCGGCGACCTGGGCGCTGATCGTCAAGCACAATCGCCGAAGACGCTCTCCGCGAACCGAATTGGAGGCAATGGCCGCCGCGTTGCCAAGACTGCTGGAGCGAGCGCGATCACTGCTGGACTAGCAGTGGCTCAGCGGCACCGCGCATACAGATTTTGGCAGACCATTCCGATACGATCCGAACGCGTTGACGGACCGACCTCGTCGCGCGGCGACGCGTACAGATCGGGCGTCTCCGTGATTATTCGATCGATCACCCCGGGCCCCGGCGTGAAGGGATCCACCGGGTCGGCGCGTGCGATGCCGACGCCGCCCGCGAGCGTCGTGGCCGGCATCCCAACGGCCAGGAGCGCCACGGCGAGCGGGTGACGTTTCATAGCAGACGATCGTAGCGCTCCGGAGAAGGAAATGGTCGCTCGAAAGCATTACGATCCAACGTCGCATTTCAATCACGAATGCAAAACAACTGCGGCGGTTCGACCAGCAAATGCGGCCGGGTGAATTCGGCACTGCCTACGGTGTCGTCCGTGAGGCCCATCGCCGTGGTCGTCCGCCGCGCCGCGGTTGTCGCGGTCTGCCTAACCATGCTCGTGGCGACCGCGGCGCCGGCCGGCGCCGACCCCGAAGTCGATCCGGCCGCCGCCACGGCGCCGGCGGCCGAGGGACAGGTCCCCTCGAACCCTCCAGCAACCCTCCAAACCCCCGATGGCTGGACACTGGGCCTCGGCGCGAAAGACGAGTCGCAGGTTCCGGTCGCGCCGCTGACGACCGCCGCGTCTTCCCGCGAGTACCTGTCGAGCGGAATCTTCGTCGGCTCGCTGATCGGGCCGGAACAGCCCCGGGGCGAGCTCGAGGTGGGCTACGAGATCGGCTGTGGCATCGACATGAGCACCTCCAACGGCGTCACGATGGCGGGGAGTGCGGGCGTCACGCCGTCGCTCGGGACGACCGCGCTTATCCCCGGCGTGACGACGGGCATTCTGCCGTTGATCTCCACGCCGGTAAACGGTGTGCTCAGCGTCGGTCTCAAGCCCGGCCTGGTGATCGTCGTGCCGGTGATCAAGAAGGAGTTCAAGGGCGCGAGTCCATGGGTGATGATCAGCAACTTCCACGTCAAGATCGACGGATGCGTGGGCCAGTCGTTCATCCGCTCGTATGCGACGCTGACGCGGATCACCGACCAATCCGACGTGATCTTGTCCTACGTCGGCGTCACCAAAGCCGTCTAGCTATACGCGATGCCCGCCAGCTTGTCCGCGAACTTCGCCTCCGCGGCCGCGCGCAACCGGAGCAGGTGTTCGGAAGGGAACAAGTCCGGCGCCGGCTGACGGTCCTTCAGCAACAGGCGGGCCAGCGTCACCTTGTGGACTTCGGTGGGACCGTCGGCAAGCCCGAGCACGAACGACTCGACCAGGAACTGCACGAAGGGCATCTCGTGGGTGGTACCCAGCGACCCGTGCAGCTGAAGCGCCCGCGCCGACACGTCGTGTAATACTTTCTGCATCATCGCCTTGACCGCCGAGATGTCCGCGCGCACCGCCTTGTAGTCGTTGAATTGGTCGATCTTCCAAGCGGTTTGCAGCGTCAGCAGCCGAAACGCCTCGATCTCCATCCACGAGTCGGCGACCATCTCCTGCACCATCTGCTTGTTGGCCAGGACCTCGCCCTGGGTGTAGCGCGACACCGCCCGCTCGCAGATCATGTCGAAGATGCGGCGGACCAGGCCCACCGTGCGCATGGCGTGATGAATTCGCCCGCCCCCCAGGCGGGTTTGGGCGACGACGAACGCCCCGCCGCGCGGGCCCAGCATGTGATCGGCGGGCACCCGCACGTCCTCGTAGCGGACATAGCCTTCGCGCCCGCCGCCGCCCAGCGGTTGGTACCCCAGCCCGACGTCGCGCATCACGTTGATGCCCGGCGTGCCGCCCGGCACGACGAACATCGAGTAACGCTCATACGGGGGCGCCTCGGGGTCGGTCATCGCCATCACGATGATGAACGACGCCATCGAGGCGAACGACGAGAACCACTTCTCCCCGTTGATGATCCAGTGGTCGGCGTCCTGCACGGCGGTGGTGCGGAACACCTTGGGGTCCGCGCCGCCCTGCGGCTCGGTCATCGAGAAGCATGACACGATGCGGTTGTCCAGCAACGGCTCCAGGTAGCGCTCCTTGAGCTCGGGGGTGCCGTAGTGCGCAAGGATCTCGCTGTTGCCCGAATCGGGGGCCTGCGAGCCGAAGACGATCGGTGCGCATTCCGAGCGTCCCAGGATCTCGTTGAGCAGCGCCAGCTTTACCTGGCCGTAGCCCGGGCCACCCAGGTGCGGGCCGAGGTGGGTGGCCCACAGCCCCCGCTCCTTCACGATCTTCTGCAGGGGCGGGATGAGCGCTTGGCGCACCGGATCGCCCAGGTCGTGCGACTCCTTGACGATCAGGTCGATCGGTTCGCACTCGCTGCGCACGAACTCCTCGACCCACTTCAGTTGTTCGGCCCACTGTGGGTCGGTGGAGAAGTCCCACGACATCCGTCGTCCCCTCTCGGTTCGGTCACCGGGACCACTTTTTTCGGCGTTCGGCCGCTTCCTCGGTCGCGTGCGCGAGCACCTGGTTGCGGTTCTCCAGCTCCAGGGCCGACGACAGGCTCGTCGCGTCGGTATTCACCTGCAGCGCACGCTTTGTCAGCTGGACGCCGAGCGGGGCCAGGTCGGAGATCAGCACCGCCAACTCCGTTGCACGCTCGAGCAACCGATCGGGTTCGACGATCTCGCTGACCAGCCCGCGCCGATCGGCCTCGGCGGCCGAGACCGTGCGCCCGGTGAGCATCCAGTCGGCCGCGACGCTGGTGCCGACGATGCGGGGGAGGTGATAACTCATGCCTATCTCGGCCCCGGACAGCCCGAGCAGGATGGCGGCGTTGCCGAAAGAGGCTTGCGCCGAACAGATCCGGATGTCGGCGGCGAGGCACAGCGCGAACCCCGCGCCGACGCACGGGCCGTTGACCGCGGCGATGACGGGCTGCGGCAACCGATGCACCCCCTCGGCGAGCGCGGCCATGCCCTCCTGGAAGCGCATCCGATCCAGCGCCGGGGCGGTCGCCTCCGGCACGTTCGGCCCGAAGTCGCGCATGTCGATCCCGGCGCAAAAGCCGCGACCGGCGCCCGTCAGGACAACGGCGCGGACGGTCGGGTCGGATGCCAAATCGCCCAGGGCCGCGCGCAATTCGGTCTGCATGACCTCGTTGATGGCGTTGAGCCGCTCCGGGCGGTTCAACCGCACGACGACGACGCCGTCGCGGGGCCGGTCGAATTCGAGCGTGGGTGGCACCCACCGATCGTAAAGCGTCTCTCGGCTTAGGAGAATAGCCTTCTCCGAAACCGCGAAGCTATTCTCGTCACACCAGTCCCAGCGCAGAAGGGATCGGCTTTCTGCCCGCCTCACAGCGACTGTGAAGTCGAGTTGGCCGCCGTGCGTAGCCGTTGTCGCTATGAGGCGGGCACAATGGATGGTCCTCCGGCGGCGTGACTGGTGTGGCGGATGTGGCCGCGAAGCGGAACACGTTGGATCGCAACCTAATTCGGGGCCGGTCGATGGTTGCCGATAATGACGCATAATCCGGCGCGCAGCGGGTAGCCCGCCGCCATGACCAAGATCGGATACTTCCTTTCCAGTGAGCAGTTCGGCCCCAAGGAACTGGTCGACCAGGCCAAGCGCGCCGAGGCGGCCGGCTTCGACGCGCTGTGGATCTCCGACCACTTTCACCCGTGGAACGACGAGCAGGGCCAGAGCCCGTTCGTGTGGGGCGTGATCGGCGCGCTGTCGGAGGTGACGTCGCTGCCGGTCAGCACGGCCGTCACCTGCCCGACCATGCGGACGCATCCGGCGATCATCGCGCACGCCTCGGCCACCGCGGCCGTGCAGCTCGACGGCCGCTTCGTGCTCGGGGTGGGCAGTGGGGAGGCGCTCAACGAGCACATCCTGGGCGATCCCTGGCCGTCCGTCGGCGTGCGCCAGGAGATGCTGGAGGAGGCGGTCGAGGTAATCCGCAAGTTGCACCGGGGCGACGAGGTGAGCCATCACGGCAAGCACTACGAGGTGCAGGAGGCGCGCATCTACACGCGGCCGGAGCGGCCGGTGCCGATCTACGTCTCCGGGTTCGGACCCCAGGGCGCCGAGCTGGCCGGGCGGATCGGTGACGGATTCGCCCTGGCCATGCCCGAGGCGGAGCTGGTCAAGGTGTTTCGCGAGTCCGGCGGTGGCGACAAGCCGGTGCAGGCCGGCACCAAGGTCAGCTGGGATCAGGATCCCGACGCGGCGCTGAAGGTGGCGCATCGGTTGTGGGCCAACGAAGGGCTGCCCGGGCAGACGTCGCAGATTGTGCCGCGGCCCAAGGACTTCGCCGCGCTGATGTCCTTGGTTCCTCCGGACAAGGTCGCCGAGAGCGTCGCGTGCGGACCGGATCCGGACAAGCACGTCGCGCAGGTGCGCAAGTACCTCGACGCCGACATCGACGAGGTCTACGTGCAGCAGATCGGCCCCGACATGGACGGGTTCTTCGCGGCGTGGGAGCGCGACGTGCTGCCCGCGCTACGCGGTTGAGCCTCAGGCGAAGTCGGTGCCCGTGGTGAGGTGTTCCCATTTCGCGATCTCGGCCGCGCGGGCGTCCGCGACGTAGCGGTAGAGGCCCAGGGCGTCGGGTCCCAGCAACAGGAATCCCGGGGGCTCGCCCGACTCGACCGCGGCGATGATCGCGGCGGCCGCCCTGGCGGGGTCGCCGGCCTGATTCCCGTGCATCGTGTCGTTCTCCTTGCGGCGCTGCCCGGCGGTGGCCGCGTAGTCGTCGATCACCGTGGCCGTCTGCGCGAGCGAGCGCCCGGCGAAGTCGGTGCGGAATGCGCCGGGTTCGACGACCGTCACCGAGATGCCCAGCGGCGCGAGCTCCCCGCGCAGCGCCCCGCTCATCCCCTCGATGGCGGCCTTGGCGGCGGCGTAATAGCCGGATCCCACCGGGGTGACGGTCGCGCCGATCGAGGAGATGTTCACGATCGCCCCGCTGCGGCGGGCCCGCATCCCCGGCAGGACGGCCTTGATCATCGCGACGCCGCCGAAGAAGTGCGTCTCGAACAATTCGCGCACGGCGGCGTCCTCGCCTTCCTCCACCGCGGCGCGATAGCCGTAGCCGGCGTTGTTGACCAGAACGTCCACGCCGCCGAACCGCTCGTCGGTCTGCCGCACCGCCGCGGCGACCTGCGCCTGATCGGTGACGTCGAGCGCGACGGCGAGCACCCGCTCCGTCGGCCCCAGGTCGGACACCTTCGCGACGTCACGCGCGGTGACGACCGCGTTGTGCCCGGCGGCGATGACGGCCTCGGCGAGCGCGCGGCCGAGCCCGGTCGAGCAGCCGGTGATGAGCCAGGTGGACATGGCGTGTCTCCTTCCGTCGGGGCGCAACTCAGTCCAGCAGCGCGCGGCCCACGATCTGCGGGTCCGGCTCACCAACAACGTCGTGGTCCTTGTCGTCGTAGTCGGACTTGGCCAGAACGTAGCGCATCGCGTTGATCCGGGCGCGCTTCTTGTCGTTGCTGCGCACCACGATCCACGGGGCGGCGTCGGTGTCGGTCGCGGTGAACATCGCCTCCTTGGCCGCGGTGTAGTCGTCCCATCGGGTCACCGACTCCATGTCCATCGGCGAGAACTTCCACTGCCGCACCGGGTCGACCAGCCGGATGGCGAACCGGGTGCGTTGCTCGGCCGGCGAGACCGAGCACCAGAACTTCGTCAGGTCGATCCCGTTGTCGACCAGCATCCGCTCGAAAAGCGGTGCCTGCTCCATGAATTCGGCGTATTGCTCGGGCGTGCAGAAGCCCATCACCCGTTCGACGCCGGCGCGGTTGTACCAGGAGCGGTCGAACAGCACGATCTCGCCGCCGGCCGGCAGGTGGGTGATGTAGCGCTGGAAATACCACTGCGATTTTTCGCGATCGCTCGGCTTCTCCAGCGCCACCACCCGCGCGCTGCGGGGATTGAGATGCTCCATGAACCGCTGTATGGTCCCGCCCTTGCCGGCGGCGTCGCGGCCCTCGAAAACGATCACGTGCCGGCGGCCGCTGCGTTTGGCGTGGTTTTGCAGCTTCAGCAGCTCGATCTGCAGCCTGCGCTTCAGCCGCTCGTATTCGTCGCGTGGCATCCGGTGGTCGTACGGGAAGCGCTCGCGCCACGTGTCGACGTGGTTGCCGTCCCGGTCGAGCAGGACCGGGTCGTCGTCGTCCTCGTCGTTGACGGTGTAGCCGTGTTCGCGCGTGGAAAGGGCGTCCAGATCTATCTCTGCCATAGCCCGGGGTATTCCCGGTGTGGCATCGATTCATCAACCCGCGGCGGCGCAGCGCTCCAGCCGGAAGGTGCGCTTGAAGCCGGCCGGCTGCGTCGTCAGCGTCACCTCGACCGCGCCGCTCGGGGCGACGACGTAGCGCTCCTCGACGTCCGGGCCCTCGCTCCACCGCCCGACCGGCTGGCGGCCGAGGTCGTCGCGGTCGCGCAGGGCCGGGTCGAACGGGAAGAGCACCGGGTCATACGGCGTGACATCGCCGTCCGGCCGCCCGTCGATCAGGCGGCTGCACTCCACGAAGCGGAAGTGTCCGATGTTGTGCGCCGCCCGATAGGTGCGGCTGACGACCAGCGGGGTCCGCCCGTCCGCCGGAAGCGACGCGTCCTTGGGCACGATCGGGTCGAAGACCACGTCGGTGCCGGCCTGCGCCTCGCGGAAGACCCCGAAGTGCCGCGAAAAGCGTTCGGACAGCGCGAAACCCGCTTCCTTGTCGAGGAAGACCGCCAGGCCGATGGCCGTGGCCGCAAACGGGTGCGGGGAGCGCTTGACCCGCTTGTCGCCGAAGGCGCTGCGCAGCATCCGGGCAACCAGCGGGAAGCCCCCGGCCCCGCCCACCACGTAGATGCCCGCCACCTCCGACCAGTCCACGTCCTTGCCGTCCCGGGTTGGACCGCGCAGGACGCGCTGCAGCAGTTCGGTCGTCTGGTCCACGAGCGGCGCACACACGGAGTAGACGTCGTCGATGCCGCAGGAGAACGGGGGCCGGTCGATCGCGTCGATTCCGGTGAGGTCCACCAGGAAACGGCGCGTCTGCGGCCCGACGGCCTCCTTGCGGGCGGCGCACTCGTCCTTGAGCAGCTCGCGCGTGGCGGGGCCCGCCCCGTTCAGGTTCAGCCGGTCGAGGACGAGGTCCACGATCGCCTCGTCGAAGTCATCACCGCCGAGGCGCTGGATGCCCTCGCTGACCACGACCTCGTTCTCGTGCCCGGTCATTCTCAGCAGCGACGCGTCGAAGGTGCCGCCGCCGAGGTCGTAGATGAGGACGTGTTCGCGCTTGGCGGTGATCGTGGAGCGGTACCGGTGCGCATACTCGAGGCTGGCGGCCGACGGCTCGTTCAGCAGCGCGACGACGTGGAAACCCGCCGCGACGAAGGCGTCCAGGGTGAGCAGGCGCTGGGCGCTTGATGCGTTGGCCGGCACGCTGATCGCGGCCTCGACGGTCTCGCCGGGTGCGAGGGTGGCGTTGGACCGGGTGTGCAGGTCGCCTTTCAGCTGCGCCAGAAAGCCGGTGAGCAGGTCGGCCAGGCGATGGTCGCGGCCGGCCAGGTGGACCTCGGTCTGCGGACCGGCCTCGTTGAGAAGGCGTTTGAACGATCGCAACACCGACCACCCCGGCTCGTGGCGGACGGCGGCGGCGTCCAGCCCGAATCGCAGTTGCCCATCGGTGTGGGCGGCGATGAGCGAAGGCCACGTATCCAGGCCGTCGAACGAGATGACCGGATAGTTGCCCCGGTCGACGGCCGCAACGACGGTGTGGGTGGTGCCGAAGTCGATACCGAGCCTCATCGCGCAATATTAGGACCGCGGCATGGCCGGAGGCATCAACCTTGACGGGCGTGGGCGATCAATCCTCGAAGTGACGGTTGTAGTCGCTGCGCTCGAGCCACCACTGCAGGCTGTAGGTCCCCTTCGCGATCATCAGCATCAGCACCGCGGAGGCGAAGGTGACGATGACGTTCATAGTCTTTCCATTTCTCGTGCCATGAGCGAGTTCTCGAGGAATCCGTACTGCCTCGGGTAGTGCCTTCGCGGCGGGCCCGGTTCATCCGCCGACGTCATGAGCGTGCGCCGCACGATTGCGACGAACCGGCGGCCGATGTGCTGGCGGCGCGGCCCCAGGGCCGCCGCGGTGCCGAACACCACCTGCTGCGTGCTGATCAGGACTTCGGCGGACGACACCTCGACCGAGGGCGGCTGGCTTGTGCGCTGTTTGACGGGATCGGGTGTTGTCGCGAGTCCCGTTGGTGATGCCGACATTTCGTCTATCTCTTTTCGATGCGGTGGTCCCGTGACCGGATGAACCGGGCGTTGGTGAAATCACCGTAAGAGCGACGAGCGGCATTCGTCGTGAGTAGTCGACTACCCCTTTGCCTCGACGGCGCCAGCTGCGGACTTCGCGCCCCACTGCCGTTGCACCTCCCGCTCGGCGGGGGTGGGGATCAGCCCGGCGGGTGCGAACCGTTTCGACGGCACCGGGTCGTCCTCGGCCAACGGCCGTCCGCCACCGCCGAGCGCCCTGAGCGCGACGACGATTCCCGCGACGAACACTATGACGACGACCAGCGCGAAGAGGATCGACAGGGTGCCCTGAATGGCGGTGTTCCTGATGACCTCGTCGAGTTGGCGGGCGTTCTTCGCGGCACCGAACGCGGTCTTGCCGGCGTGTTTGGCCGCCAGGTACTGGGAGTGCTGGGTCCAGTAGCCGACGGCGGGATCGCCGGAGAAGATCTTCTGCCACGACGCGGTGAGCGTGACGGCCAGGTCCCACAGCAGCGGAATCCCCGGGATCCACGCCCACCTCAGCAGGCCCTTCTTGATCACCACGACGGTGATGACGGTCAGCGCGATCGCCGCCAGAAGCTGGTTGGCGATGCCGAACAGCGGGAAGAGGGTGTTGATGCCACCCAGCGGATCGGTCACCCCCATCAGCAGGGTGCTGCCCCACGCGGCGACTACGGCGAGGCTGCAGATCCACACGCCGGGACGCCAGCTCGGGTTGCGCAGCTTGGCCAGCGGGCCGCCGAAGTTGCCGAGCGTGTCGGAGAGCATGAAGCGGTTGACCCGGGTCCCTGCGTCGACAGTGGTCAGGATGAACAGCGCCTCGAACATGATCGCGAAGTGATACCAGAACGCCTTGAGCCCGGCCCCGCCGAACACCCGCTGCAGCACCTCGGACATGCCGAACGCCAGCGTCGGCGCCCCGCCGGTGCGCGACACGATGGACTTCTCGCCGACACTGGCGGCGGCCTGGTTGATCTGGTCCGCCGTGGCCGGGGCGCCGGACAGGCCGAGCTTGTTGACGTATTGCGCGGCGGTTGACGCGGTGCCGCCGGTCTGCGCGGCGGGCGCGTTGAGGGTGAAGTACAGGTGCTGGTTGATGATCGACGCGGTGATCAGCGCCATGACGGCGACGAACGACTCGGTGAGCATGCCGCCGTAGCCGATCAGCCGCATCTGGCTTTCCTTCTCCAGCATCTTCGGCGTCGTCCCGGACGAGATCAGCGAGTGAAATCCTGAGAGGGCACCGCACGCGATCGTGATGAACAGGAAGGGGAACAGCGAGCCGGCGAACACCGGACCGTTGCCCCGGGTGGCGAACTGTGAGACCGCGGGCGCCTGCATCATCGGCTGTGCGATGCAGATGCCGACCGCGATGAGCCCGACGGCGCCGACCTTCATGAACGTCGACAGGTAGTCGCGCGGCGCCAGCAGCAACCACACCGGCAGCACCGACGCGGCGAGGCCATAGATGATCAGGCACCAGCACAGGGCGACGGGGGACAGGGTGAACCAGGATGCGCCCCAGGATGTTTCGGCGACCCAGTTGCCGGACGCCACGGCGAGCAGCAGCAGCGCGAAGCCGATCACGGACACTTCCGACACCCGCCCTGGCCGCAGGAACCGCAGGTAGCAGCCCATGAACAGGGCGATGGGGATGGTCATGGCGATGGAGAAAACCCCCCACGGGCTCTTGGCCAGTGCCTGCACCACGATCATTGCCAGCACCGCGATCAGTATCACCATGATGACGAGCACCCCGAGGAGGGCGGCGGCCCCGCCCACCGCGCCCAGCTCGTCGCGGGCCATCTGGCCCAGGGAACGGCCGCGGCGCCGGGTGGATATCCAGAGCACCAGGTAGTCCTGCACGCAGCCGCCGAACACCGCGCCGGCGACGATCCAGATGGTCCCGGGCAGGTAGCCCATCTGGGTGGCCAGCACCGGGCCGACGAGCGGCCCGGCCCCCGCGATGGCGGCGAAATGATGCCCGAACAGCACGCGCCGGTCGGTGGGCACGTAGTCGGTGCCGTCGTCGAGCACCTCGGCCGGGGTGGCGTGGTCGTCGCGCGGACGCACGATCTTCATTTCGACCAACCGGGCATAGAACCGGTACCCGACGATGTAGGTGCAGATCGCCGCGACCACGAACCAGATGGCGTTCACCGTCTCGCCGCGCGCGGTGGCGATGATCGCCCAGGCGATGGCGCCGATCACGGCGATCACCCCGAAGACGGCCTTGTGCCGGGCGGTGATGGGGGACCGGTCGATGATCGCGACCGGCGGTAGCTCTTCGAGAGTGTGGATGAAGCTGACGCCTTTGTCGTGCTCTTTGACTGCCACGGCGAAAACCCTACGCGCGCAAGGTTGACAATTCCTGTTTGCAAGGGAGTTTTAGTACAGGGCCCGCACCGCGTCGATGGTGTCGGCGTCGGCGGGGCCCTTGTCGTCGCGGTAGCGCACCACCCGGGCGAACCGCAACGCGAGGCCGCCGGGATAGCGCGAGGACTTCTGCACGCCGTCCAGCGCCACCTCGACCACCTGTTCGGGCCGCAGCTGCACGACGTAGGAGTCAGTTCCGCTCACGGCGAGCTCGGTGAACCGCGCCGTCTGCCAATCCAGCATCGCATCGGTCATGCCCTTGAAAGTCTTTCCCACCATTACGAATTCGCCGGTGCCCGGGTCGCGGGCGCCCAGGTGGATGTTGGAGAGCTT
This sequence comes from Mycobacterium sp. E2327, assembly GCF_001672675.1. Taxonomy (NCBI): domain Bacteria; kingdom Bacillati; phylum Actinomycetota; class Actinomycetes; order Mycobacteriales; family Mycobacteriaceae; genus Mycobacterium; species Mycobacterium sp. E2327. Next base: position 79,900 of record NZ_LZKE01000008.1, on the reverse strand, counting down.
GCCGCTGCGGCGCCCCGATCCCCACTCGACGGCAAGCACTACCAGATCCAGGGTGTGCACCGGCTTGACCTTCAGCCAGCCCGCGCCGCGGCGCCCCGCCAGGTACGGCGCGTCGGGCGCCTTGGCCATCACGCCCTCGTGGCCGGCGGCCAGGGTGGCGTCCAGGAAGGCGGCGGCCCGCGACGGGTCCGATGTCAGCAGCCGGTCCACCCGCTGTGCGGGCGGCACCAGGTCGTCCAGGGCGGCCAACCGGTCGGCGGTCGGTGCGTCCAGCAAGTCCATGCCGTCGCGGTGCAGGATGTCGAAGAAGAACACCGAAAGCCGTTGTGCGGCAAGGGCCGTCTCGATGTCGACGGATCGGCCGAAGCGCGAGGCGGTGACCTGGAAGCGATGCGGTGAGTTGTCGGGTCGCAGCGCGATCGCCTCACCGTCGGCGATCAGCTCGGTTGCCGGCAGCGCCAGCGTCGCCTCGACCACCTCCGGCAGCCGGGCGGTGACGTCGTCGAGGCTGCGGGTGTAGACCGTGACCTGGTCGCCTGAGCGGTGGATCTGCACTCGCGCGCCGTCCAGCTTCGCCTCGAAAATGCTTGTGCCACTGTGTCGTTCGAGCGCATCGGCGACGCCCGGCGCGGTCTGGGCCAACATCGGGCTGACCGGCCGGCCCACCCGCAGGGTGAACGCGTCCAGGGCCGCGGCTTCCCCGGACAAGCTTGCCGCGGCCACCGCCGGCAAATCCCCGCCCAGCATCGCGGCGCGTTGGACCGACGCGGTGGGAAGCCCGGCGGCCTTGGCCACGGCATCGGCCATGATCCCGGCCAGCGCCCCCTGGCGCAGCTCGCCGCCGAGGAGGCGCAGCAGGAAGGCCTGCTCGGTTTCGGTCGCGGCGGCGAACAGCGCATCGAGGAGTTCGGCCCGCCGCGCCTGCGATCCCTTGCCCGACACCGCCCCGATCTCGGTGAAGGTGGCGTCGACTCCGGTGACGGTCAGGGTCGGGTCCGACGCCGGTGGCGGCCGGGACCGCAGCGACGCCCAGCCGACCCCGATCTGGCGCTGCCGCAGCTCACCCGACAGCCACGAGACGATGATCGCCACCGCCTGCGGGTCGGCGCCGGCGCGGCGCAGCAACTCGGCGATGTGGGCGATCTTGGCCAGCCGCGACGACGTCCCGCCGACATTAAGCGACGTGCTTGCGACCTCGAAAAGGAGCACGCAATCGAGCTTGGCATGGCTCGCCGACAACCCCGCCAGGCCGACACGCTAGCGTGCCTAGGAAACGTTACAAATTTCGTGGATTCTGACAAGCCTTACGAGGAGGTCCGGATGGAGATCAGCGGGAAGAAGGTCGTCGTCATCGGCGGCGCGTCGGGCATGGGCCGGGCCAGCGCCGAGTTGCTGCACGAACGGGGCGCGGACGTCGCCATACTCGACCGCGAGGGTTCCGACGGCAAGACCGTCGCCGAGGCGGTCGGCGGTGCGTTCTACCCCGTCGACGTCACCGACTTCGCGGGAACCGAGGAGACGCTGCAGACCGCGGTCGACAAGCTGGGCGGCCTGCACGTCGTCATCACCACAGCCGGCGGTGGCATCGCCAAGCGGACCATGACCAAGTCCGGCCCGCACGACCTGGAGTCCTTCCAGTCGGTGATCGATCTCAACCTGATCGCCACCTTCAACATCAGCCGGCTGGCGGCCGCCCACATGGCCAAGAACGAGCCCGAGGACGAGGAGCGCGGCGTCATCATCAACACGGCGTCGATCGCGGCCTTCGAGGGCCAGATCGGGCAGGTCGCCTACACGGCCGCCAAGGCCGGTATCGCGGGCATGTGCCTGACCATGGCGCGTGACCTGGGTTCGCTGGGCATCCGCGTGCTGGCGATCGCGCCCAGCCTGTTCGCCACGGGGTTGACCCAGGGCATACCGGACGAGTTCGCGGCGGCGCTCACCAAGGACGCGGCCTTCCCCAAGCGCCTCGGCCGGCCGATCGAGTACGCCAAATTGGTGGCGGCCATCGTGGACAACCCGATGCTCAACGGCCAGTGCCTGCGGCTGGACGCCGGACAGCGCTTCGCGCCGAAGTAACCCACCCCCGGCGCGGGGCCTCCCGGGGAATAAGTACACTCTTTAGGCAGCCGCCCCGCTCCCCCTCGGAGCGGGGCAGGCAGTCAGCCCGGTAGCGAGGAGGCCCCTCATGGGTATCGCACTGACCGACGACCATCGCGAACTCGCCGAGGTGGCCCGCGCGTTCCTGACCTCACAGAAGGCCCGCTGGGCGGCGCGGTCGCTGCTCGACGCGGCCGAAGAACCCCGCCCCCCGTTCTGGCAGAACCTGGTGGAGCTCGGCTGGCTCGGCCTGCACGTCGACGAGGAGCACGGCGGCTCCGGCTACGGCCTGCCCGAACTCGTCGTGGTCGTGGAGGAACTCGGCCGCGCGGTGGCCCCGGGACCGTTCGTGCCGACGGTGATCGCCTCGGCGGTGATCGCCAAAGAGGGCTCCGCAGAGCAGAAGTCGCGGCTGCTGCCCGGCCTGATCGACGGAACCGTCACCGCGGGCATCGGCCTGGACAGCAAGGTGCGGGTGACCGACGGCGTGGCGGAGGGCGACGCCGGGATCGTGCTGGGGGCCGGGCTCGCCGAGCTGTTGTTGGTCGCCGCCGGCGACGACGTCCTGCTGCTGGACCGGGCCCGCGACGGGGTGACGGTGGACGTGCCCGACAACCTCGATCCGACCCGGCGCTCCGGTCGCGTGCGCCTGCAGGGCGTGCGCGTCAGCGCCGACGACATCTTGCCGGGCGCGCGGCTGTCGGCCTTGGCCCGGGCGCGCACGTTGCTGGCCGCCGAGGCCGTCGGCGGGTCGTCGGACTGCGTCGAGGCCGCCGTCGCATATGCCAAGGTGCGCCAGCAATTCGGCCGGACTATCGCGACCTTCCAGGCGGTCAAGCATCACTGCGCGAACATGCTGGTGGCCGCCGAGTCGGCGACCGCCGCGGTCTGGGACGCCTCGCGCGCCGCGGAAGAGGACTCCTCAGAGGACGAGGCCCAGTTCCGCCTTGCCGCCGCGGTGGCCGGCGCGCTGGCCTTCCCGGCGTACGCGCGCAACGCCGAACTGAACATCCAGGTGCACGGGGGCATCGGCTTCACCTGGGAGCACGACGCGCACCTGCACCTGCGCCGGGCACTGGTGACGACGGCGCTGTTCGGTGGGGACGCCCCGGCCGCCGACGCGTTCGAGCGCACCGCCGCCGGCGCCGTGCGCGAGAACAGCCTGGACCTGCCGCCAGAGGCCGAGCAGCTTCGCACCCGGATCCACGCCGACGCCGCCGAGATCGCGGCCCTGGACAAGCAGGCGCAGCGCGACAGGCTGATCGAGACGGGCTACGTGATGCCGCACTGGCCCAAGCCGTGGGGGCGCGGCGCCGACGCGGTGGAGCAGCTGGTGATCGAGGAGGAGTTCCGCGCCGCGGGCATCAAGCGGCCGGACTACGGGATCACAAGCTGGGTGATCCTGACCCTGATTCAGCACGGGACTCCTTGGCAGATCGAACGATTCGTGGAGAAGGCGCTGCGCAAGGACGAAATTTGGTGCCAGCTGTTCTCCGAGCCGGACGCGGGGTCGGACGCGGCGTCCATCAAGACCCGCGCCACCCGGGTCGAGGGTGGCTGGAAGATCAACGGGCAGAAGGTGTGGACCAGCGGCGCGCACTACTGCGCTCGGGGCCTGGCCACCGTGCGCACCGACCCCGACGCGCCCAAGCACGCCGGCATCACCACGGTGATCGTTGACATGAACGCGCCCGAAGTCGAGGTGCGGCCGCTGCGGCAGATCACCGGCGGCTCGGATTTCAACGAGGTGTTCTTCAACGACCTCTTCGTCCCCGACGAGGACGTCGTCGGCGCGCCCAACACCGGATGGACCGTCGCCCGGGCCACGCTCGGCAACGAACGCGTCAGCATCGGCGGCAGCGGCTCGTTCTACGAGGGCCTGGCGGAGATGCTGATCGATCTGGTCAAGCAGCGGCCGGATCAGTTGGCGGGGGCCAAGATTCGCGTGGGGAACTTCCTGGCCGACGATCACGCGCTGCGGCTGTTGAACCTGCGCCGCGTCGCCCGCAGCGTCGAAGGGTCGGGCCCGGGCCCGGAGGGCAACGTCACCAAGCTGAAGCTGGCCGAGCACATGATCGAGGGCGCCGCGATCTCGGCCGCTTTGCTGGGTCCCGAGGTCGCGCTGGCCGACGGGCCGGGCGCGCTGGCGGCCCGCATGATCATGGGTGCGCGTGGCATGTCGATCGCCGGCGGGACCTCCGAGGTGACCCGCAATCAGATCGCCGAGCGGATCCTGGGCATGCCCCGCGACCCGCTGATCAACTAGGTTTCCGCCGGGCGAGCGTGCGTGTTTGTACCGAGACACGCGGCGCGGGCCGGCATTCTGCGCACGCTCGGCGCGGGTTGGGCGCTAGGCCGGGGCGAATTGCGGTGCGCCGCCGCTGCCTTTCTCGGGCTGGATGGCGACGGGCAGGCCGCACGTCACCGAATCCGCTTCGCAGCCAACGATATTGGCGGCCACCCGCAGCCCGCTCTGCTCGGCGAGTTCGACGATCGCGATCACGTAGGGTGTCGGGATCTCGGGGTTGTACGGGTGGTGGTTGACGGTGTAGGTGAACACGGTGCCCCGGCCTGACACCGGCCTCGCCACCAGCGGGCCGCCGCAGTCCCGGCATTCGCCGGCCGCGGGGTGCACCCAGCGCGCGCACGCGTCGCAGTGTTCGATGAGCAACTCGCCTGACACGGCCAATACAGTACACTCTATTGGTTCGGTGTGGGTGGCGGGTTGCTTGGACGGATGGTGCACATGACCTACTTCGAAAAGGACGCGATCATCTCCGGCCTCGGCATCTCGCGAATCGGCCGTCGCACCGGGATCCCGGGCCTGGAACTGACCATGGAGGCGGTGCGTGCCGCCATCGCCGACGCCGGCCTGTCGCCGGCCGACATCGACGGGATCGCCACCCTCGGCGACACCCCCGCCGCGGACGTCAACGCCGAACTGCGCATCGAGGCGGCCGATTGCGGGGCCGGCTTCGGCACCGGGGGCCTGCTCAGCCCGGTGATGTCGGCGTGCCGCGCGGTCGCCGAACGGCGCGCGCGCCACGTGGTGATCTACCGGACGATACAAATGCTCGGCGGGACGGTCCCGGTCAAGCGGGAGGAAAACGCGCCCGCGCCGGCACTGGCGCGAATGTTCGAGACGCCCGAAGGCGCGCCGAAGCCGGCGGTCGGCGCGATGGACGACGTCAACGACCTGGTTGCGGCCCACGCCTATTCCGCCGCGAACTGGCTGGCGCTGAACTGCCGCCGCCACATGGAGCTGTACGGAACCACCAAGGAACAGCTGGGCTGGCTGGCGCTCAACGGCAGACGCAACGCCGCGCTGAATCCCCTTGCGGTCTACCGCGAACCGATGACCATGGCCGACTACCTCGGCGCGCGGCCGGTCTCGACGCCGTTCGGCCTGCTGGACTGCGACGTCCCCATCGACGGTTCGATCGCGGTGGTGGTGTCGCACGCCCAGTACGCCAGCGACTGTCCGCACCGCGCGGTGGCGGTGGAGGCGATCGGCGGATCCGACGGCGCGGGCGGCTGGTTCCACCGCGACGACTACCCGAAGATGGCGATGTCGGACGCGACCGCGCAGATGTGGTCGCGCACCCAGTTGACGCCCGCCGACCTGGAGCTGGCCGAGTTGTACGACGGTTTCACGTTTCTCACCCTGGCGTGGCTCGAGGCGCTGGGGGTATGCGGCGACGGCGAGGCCGGGCCGTTCGTCGAGGGCGGCGCGCGGATCGCCCGCGACGGCCAGCTGCCGCTGAACACCTACGGCGGCCAGCTGTCGGCGGGGCGTATGCACGGCTACTGGGCCTTGCACGAAGGGTGCCTGCAGCTGCGCGGCGACGCGGGGGAGCGCCAGGTGTCGAAACGCCCCGAGGTCGGCGTGGTTTCCGTGGGCGGTGGCCCAGTCGCCGGATGCATGTTGCTCACCTGTTGAGATAGCTTGTGGCACAGCGCGATTGGAGTCCCGCGGAAAAACTCGCCGCGCAGATTGCCCGCCGCATCGAGGCGGACATAGTCCGACGCGGCTGGACCGTCGGCGAATCGCTGGGCTCCGAGCACGCCCTGCAACAGCGATACGGCGTGAGCCGATCGGTGCTGCGGGAGGCCGTCCGCCTGGTCGAACACCACCAGGTTGCCCGGATGCGCCGCGGACCGGGCGGCGGGCTGCTGATCTGCCGGCCGGACGCCGGCCCGGCGACCCGCGCCGTGGTGATCTACCTCGAGTACCTGGGCACGACGCTGGTCGACCTGCTCAATGCGCGCCTGGTGCTCGAGCCGCTGGCGGCATCGCTTGCGGCGGAACGCATCGACGAGGCCGGCATCGACCGGTTGCGCGCGGTGTTGCGGGCGGAGGAGCAGTGGCGCCCGGGCCTGCCGGCGCCGCGCGACGAGTTTCACATCGCGCTGGCGGAGCAATCGAAAAGCCCGGTCCTGCAATTGTTCATCGACATCCTGATGCGGCTCACCACGCGCTATGCCCTGCAGTCCCGGGCCGACTCGTCGACCGAGGCGATCGAGGCGGTCGAGCACATGCACCGCGACCACTCGCGACTCGTCGCGGCCGTCACCTCCGGCGACGCGGCCCGGGCCAAGACGCTTTCCGAACGGCACGTCGAAGCGGTGACCTCCTGGCTGCAGCGGCATTACCCCGGCGGGGGCACCCCGCCGCGCGGGGCGCGCCGGCTGCGGGCGGGCCTGTCCCTCGAAGGTGACGCGCCGACCGGCAAGCTCGCCGAGATGCTGGCCGTCACCATTGGCGACGACATCGCCGCCGACGGCTGGCAGGTCGGCTCGGTGTTCGGAACGGAGACGGCTCTGCTGGAGCGCTACCGGGTCAGCCGGGCGGTGTTCCGGGAGGCGGTGCGGCTGCTCGAATATCACTCGGTCGCGCGGATGCGGCGCGGGCCGGGCGGCGGCCTGATCGTCACCACACCGCACGCCGAGGCCAGCGTCGACACCATCGCGCTGTACCTGCAGTACCGCAGGCCGACGCGGGAAGACCTGCGCTGCGTTCGCGACGCCATCGAGATCGACAACGTCGCCAGAATCGTCAAGCGGCGCAGCGAATCCGAGGTCGCGGCGTTTCTGGCGACCCGTCCGGACAGTCACGCGGGCGACGTGCGCAAGGCCGTCGCCGAGGAGGCCCGCTTCCACCTCGGATTGGCTCGGCTGGCCGGCAACGCGCTGCTGGATTTGTTCCTTCGCATCATCATCGAGCTGTTTCGCCGGCACTGGTCCAGCACCGCGCAGACGGAGCCGAACTGGGCCGACGTCGTCGCCGTCGAGCACGCGCATCTGCGGATCCTGCAGGCGATCGAAGCCGGCGACGACAGCCTCGCCCGCTACCGCATCCGTCGCCACCTCGACGCGGCGGCCTCGTGGTGGCTCTAGCCGCTTCCGGGTGTGACGCTTTCGGCGGCATAGCGAAAGCCCGTCTGGGGTACTGGCAAGGGAAGTAACGAATGGCCGGTCCAGCAGGGGGTTGGCACTTGTGATCGAAAGCGAGCGCGCACCGGTGACGGGAGGCTTCGGGGGGACATACACCGACCACTCGGGTTTCGTTCATTCCGGGCTTCTTTACCGTTCGCAGGCGGAGTACCTGGACTTTGCGGTTCGCTTCGTCGCCGACGGGTTGGCGCGGGGCGAGAACGTTTTGGTGGCGGTGCCCGGCGCCAAGCTCGGCGGGCTGCGGGACGCGCTGGCCCGTCCCGGTGGCGAATTCCCGACGGAACTGCGGATGGTCGACATTGCCGAGATCGGCCGCAACCCGAGCCGCTTCATGGCCATGGAGGGTTCCTTCATCGACGAACACCAGGGCAAGCGGGTGCGAATTGTGAGCGAGCTCGCCTGGCCCGAACGCACCGACGAGGAAATCGTCGCCTGCTCCGAGCACGAGGCGCTGGTGAACTCGGCCCTCGACGGATACCCGGCGACCGTGTTGTGCCTCTACGACGCGAGCGAGCTGGGTGACGCGGTGCTGGCGGATGCCCGCGCGACGCACCCCCTGCTGTGGAGCCGTGGCGCGCTGCATCGCAGCGCCGAATACGCGCCCGACGAGGTCTTGGATCGCTGCAACCAACCGCTCGTCGCCAAGCCGGGCGCCGTCACGTACATGGTCAGGAAGTCGGCGGACCTGCGGCCCGCCCGCTCGTTCGCCGTCGACTACGCCGGCTGGGTGGGAATGTCCCAGGAGGGCATCGAGGATCTGCAACTGATCGCGACGGAGCTGGCCAGCAACAGCCTGATGTACACCAACGGAGCCTGCCGGCTGGCGTTCTGGCGCGAAGACGAACACCTGATTTGTGAGGCGCGCGACACCGGGCGGCTCTCCGACCCGCTGGTGGGCCGCCTGGACCCCGGCCCGAGCGGCCCGGCCAGTCGCGGTCTGTATCTGGTCAACGCCATATCTGACCTGGTCCGCACGCACACCACCCCGGCCGGGACGACGATCCAGGCCTACCTGCGGTTCGACGCGGCGCCCGGGCCGAACGGATAGGGCGTCATCGCGAAAGCGCTTGTCCGGCAGTAAGTTACCGGGCCGCGCGAAACGGATTTGCATTGCCGGCCCGAGACGTCTAGTCTCGGCGCTCGTGCGTCTTCCTCAGCGTGCCGTAGTAGCCAGCACCCGCAGCGGGGTCTGATCCCAGACCGACCCCCCGCTGTGGGTCGGAAGCTACTACCGTCGGTCGCTCCTGCTGATCAGAGAAGACCGAGACCGTGGCTCTTACCAAATCCCTTCCCTCCTTAGGCGAGCAGTTCGGCGCCGCCCTGCCGCGCGGGCTGCGCGAGGAGGCCGGCGCGATGTCGTGGGAGGCCTTCGTCGCCACCTACGGTCGCACGGCCGGCCCGCTGCGACTGGGGCACTGGGCCTGCACCGACACCGAGCGGCCCGCCGGGCGGCTCGGCCCCCAGGCCCGCAACTTTCGGGCGATGATCGCGGTCGGCGACCACATCAGCACGTCGACCGCCGCCGCCAGCGGTCCGATCGCCGCCCTCACCGCGATGTTGCACGAGCGCGGGATCACGGTGGAGATGCTGCGGTTTCACCAGATCCGTTGCGGCGCGGCCACGGCCACGTTCATCCGCGGCAGCAACGGGATTCGCGACGAGTGGGCCATGGGCCTCTCGGAGGATCCGACCCAGTCGGCGTTGCGCGCGGTGATCGCCTGCGCCAACCGGCTGATCGCCTGACGGTGCCGAGCAGACGCAGAATCGCATGTTTACGGCACGCGCGGTGCGATTCTGCGTCTGCTCGCGGGGAGAGCCGCGTCCCTACAGCGGGCGCATCACGATCGGCATGCCGTCCTTGGGCACCGGCATGCCGCCGTAGTCCCACTCGGCCTGGTAGCCCGGGCGGGGCAGCTCAAGCCGGTAGCGGCGCAGCAGGCGGTGCAGGATCGACTTGATCTCCAACTGCCCGAACACCATTCCGATGCACTTGTGCGCGCCGCCGCCGAACGGCGTCCACCCATAGCGGTGCCGCTTGTGCTCGCTGCGCGGCTCCGTAAACCGGTCCGGGTCGAATTTCAGCGGGTCCGTCCAGAGTTCCGGCAGCCGGTGATTCATCCCCGGATAGGCGATCACGTTGGTGCCCTTCGGGATGTAGTAGCCCAGCAGGTCCGTGTCGCGCACGGTCTGACGCATCGCCCACTGCACCGGCGTCACCAGCCGGATCGACTCGTTCATCACCAAGTCCAGCGACTCGAGCTTCTCGAGGGAGTCGATGTCGAGCGGCCCGTCGCCGATCAGGCGGTCCGACTCGTCGCGGCAGCGCTCCTGCCACTCCGGGTGGGCAGCCAGCTGATAGACCATCGTGGTGGCGGTCGACGTCGACGTGTCATGCGCGGCCATCATCAGGAAGATCATGTGGTTGACGATGTCCTCGTCGGAGAACTTGTTGCCGTCCTCGTCCTCGGTCTGGCACAACACCGACAACAGGTCGTTGCCGTCCTTCCCGCGCTGTTCCTTGACGCGCTCGCGGAAGTAATTCTCCAGCAGTTCGCGCGCCTTCAGGCCGCGCCACCAGGTGAACGGCGGGACACCCGTGCGGATGATCGCGTTCCCGGCGCGGGTGGTGACCGTGAACGCCTTGTTCACCTTGGTCACCAGCTCGCGGTCGGTGCCCGGTTCGTGGCCCATGAACACCATCGAGGCGATGTCGAGGGTCAGCTCCTTCATCGCCGGATAGAGAAGGAAGCGCGCATCGTTGACCACCCAGTCGTCCGCGACCGTTTTGGTGATGACCTTGTCCATCTGCTCGACGTAGGAGACGAGCCGGGACCGGACGAACGCCTCCTGCATGATGCGCCGGTGGAACATGTGCTCTTCGAAGTCGAGCAGCATCAGCCCGCGGTGGAAGAACGGCCCGATCACCGGCACCCAGCCCTGCTGGGAGTAGTCCTTGTTGCGGTTGGAGTAGATGACCTGTGCCGCGTCGGGGCCCAGCGCCGCGACCCCCGGCAGGACCGGCGAGTCTCCGAACACGACCGGGCCCTTGGTCTGGTAGAGGAACAACAGATAGTCGGGTCCGCCGCGCAGCATCTCGATGATGTGGCCGAGGACCGGCAGCCCCGCGTCACCGAGTACCGGCTTGAGCCCGCTGCCCGGTGGCGGATCGGCGAGCTTGTGCTCCGGAAACTGCGTGTTCAACAACCTGCGTTCGACCAGCCCCATGCCGGGGAAGTTGTTGAACGACGGGGTCAGCCGCCGGCGCGCCTGATCGAGCAGATAGTTCGGGGTGCTGATAGTGGCAGCCATGAAACTCCTTCGCGCTCCTTTGCGGGGCCGGGGCGGGTGACAGCGGTCACTGATTCATACCTTCGGGAAAAACTTGACGGCTGTCAAGTTTGCTTTTCCTGTGGCGTGGTGCAAGGTCGATGACGTGAGCAGCCATGCCGACTCGGATCCGGGCGAACCGGCCATTCGCCGCCGGGGCGACAAGCATCGGCAGGCGATCATGCAGGCGGTGCGCGACCTGCTCGAGGAACAGCCCTTCTCGGAGCTGTCGGTCAGCACCATCAGCCTGCGCGCCGGGGTGGCCCGCTCGGGCTTCTATTTCTACTTCGACTCGAAGTACGCGGTGCTCGCCCAGATCATGGCCGACGCCGCCGAAGAACTCGAAGAGCTCACGCAGTACTTCGCCCCCCGCCAGCCGGGCGAATCGCCGGAGCAGTTCGCCAAGCGGATGGTCCGCAGCGCCGCCGCGGTCTACGCGCACAACGACCCGGTGATGGCGGCTTGCGAGGTGGCCCGCCACACCGACGTTCAGATTCGCGAGCTCCTGGAGCGGCAGTTCGAGGTGGTGCTGGGCCAGATCACCGCGATCGTCGAGGCGGAGATGAAGGCGGGAACCGCGAACCCGATCAGCGACGACATCCCGGCGTTGGTGCGAACCCTGGCGGGCACCACCTCCCTGACGCTGAGCGGCGACCCGCTGCTCGCCGGGCGCCAGGGTCACCACGACGACCTGGAGCGCCGCGTGCGCGTGCTCGAGCAGCTGTGGCTGAATTCGCTCTGGGGTGGCGGCCCGAAGTAACGCGGTATGGTCACGGCCATGGGGCCAAGGCTTCCGAGGACGTCGGGGCGGTATTTCGCGGGGAAGCGGTGCCTGGTCACCGGCGCGGCGAGCGGGATCGGGCGCGCGACCGCCCTTCGGTTGGCCGCGCAGGGCGCCGAGCTGTACCTGACCGATCGCAACGCCGACGGCCTCGATCTGACCGTGGCCGACGCCCGCGCCCTCGGCGCTGCGGTGCCCGCCCACCGCGCCCTCGACATCGCCGACCACGACCAGGTATCTGCCTTCGCCGCCGACATCCACGCCGAGCATTCGGCCATGGACGTCGTGCTGAACATCGCCGGCGTCTCGGCCTGGGGCACCGTCGACCGTCTGACCCACGAGCAGTGGAGCAAGATGATCGCGATCAACCTGATGGGTCCGATCCATGTCATCGAGGCGTTCGTCCCCGCGATGTTGGCGGCCGGCCGGGGCGGGCACGTGGTCAACGTGTCGTCGGCGGCCGGGCTGGTGGCGCTGCCGTGGCACGCGGCCTACAGCGCGAGCAAGTTCGGGTTGCGCGGCCTGTCCGAGGTGTTGCGCTTCGACCTGGCGCGCCACCGCATCGGGGTGTCGGTCGTGGTGCCGGGCGCGGTGAAGACCCCGCTGGTGGACACCGTCGAGATCGCCGGGGTCGACCGCGAGGACCCGCGGGTCGCCCGCTGGGTGGACCGCTTCAGCGGTCACGCGGTGTCGCCGGAACGGGCGGCCGAGAAGATCCTTGCCGGCGTCGCGAAGAACCGCTACCTGATCTACACGTCGGGCGACATCCGTGCGTTGTACGCGTTCAAACGGCTGGCCTGGTGGCCGTACAGCGTGGCGATGCGTCAGGTCAACGTGATCTTCACGCGCGCGCTGCGTCCCGCCCCGGCGCCGCTAGTCCGGCATGGCCAGCTCGAGTCGCACGCCGAGTAGGCGAATAGGCCGGTCCAGTTCGAAGAGGTCCAGGACGCGCAGGGCCGCTTCCGTGATGGTGTCCGCGTCTGTGGTGGGAGCGGACAGCTTGCGGATTTTGGTGCGGGTGTAGAACGTCGCGGTCCGCACGGTGACGGCCACGCGGGTGACGATCCGTCCCCCCGCCAGCACGTCGTCCAATGCCTGGCGCGCCAATCGCGTTATGGCCGAATCCATTTCGGCCCTATCGGTGAGGTCGCGCGGAAAGGTGACGACGTGGCTGCGCGAGCGCGGTATCCACGGCTCGGCGCTGACTTCCGCGTCCCCGCCACCCTTGGCCAGCAGCAGCAGCCACAGGCCCGTGCGCGGGCCGAACGGGGACGTCAGCAGCTCCGCGTCGGCGTTCGCAAGGTCACGCACCGTGGTGATGTCAAGGGCCGCAAGCTTTTTCGCCGTCTTGGGGCCCACGCCCCACAGCGCGTCGACCGGGCGGTCCGCCATCACCGTCATCCAGTTCGCGTCGGTGAGCGCGAAGATGCCGGCCGGTTTCGCGAAGCCGGTGGCGACCTTGGCCCGCTGTTTGTTGTCGCTGATGCCGACCGAGCACGACAGTCCGGTCTCCGACGCGATCACCGTCCGGATCTGTTCGGCCACCTCGGTCGGATCCGCGCCCTCGACGCCGACGTACGCCTCGTCCCAGCCCCACACCTCGACCGGATGCCCCAGGTCGCGCAGCAGGCCCATCACCTGGTCGGAGGCCGCGTCGTAGGCAGCCGGGTCCGACGGCAGGAACGTGGCGTCAGGGCAGCGGCGGGCGGCGGTGCGCAACGGCATGCCGGCGTGCACACCGAATTCGCGTGCCTCATACGAGGCGCAGGTGACCACCTTGCGCGGTTCGGTCGGATCACCGCTGCCACCGACGATGACCGGCAGTCCGGCCAGTTCGGGGTGGCGGCGCAGCTCCACCGACGCCAGAAACTGGTCGAGGTCGACATGCAGGACCCAGCTCATGGCGCCCTCACCGCCCACAGAGCTTGCGCGCCAGGCTTTCCCACGCATCGCACAGCGTGTCCATGGTGTGTCCGCCGCCGTTTAGTTGGTGCTCCACGTAGTCCGCGTCGAGCAGGGCCAGCAGCGCGTCGGTCTGGATATCGAGGTCGCCGGTGGTGCCCGCCGAGGCCAACAGCAGCCGCACGTGCGTGCGCTGCACGGCGCCCGCCCCGGCGTGGCGCAGCTGCGGATCGCGGTTGGCCGCCGACAGCAACTCGTGGTGGGTGTGCACGAAGCATATCCGGTCGCGGCCGAAGGCGACCAGGCGATCCATCGGCGGGGCATCGGGCCCGAGCGGCGGGGGGCCGAACAGAAAGGCCTGCTGGCTGGCGCGCTCGTCCTCGTCGAGCAACACCATCATCAGGCCCGCCCGGTTGCCGAAGCGGCGAAACAGCGTGCCCTTGCCGACGCCCGCGGCGGCGGCGACGTCGTCCATGGTGACCGCGTCCGCGCCGCGCTCGGCGACCAGCCTGCGCGCGGCCTGAAGCAGGAGCGTGCGGTTGCGTGCCGCGTCGCCCCGTTCCTGGGGAACCGACACGGGCAACTCGCGCGACCGCTCGACACCGCTCACATCCGCACTTTAACGCTGCCGGAATAAACCGGACCATAGTCCGGTTGGGGCGTGCAAGGATGGTAGACCAAAGTCCGAAGGGAACACGCGTGGGAGAGATCAAAATCGTGACGTTCGTGGGCAGTTTGCGCGCGGCGTCGATCAACCGCCAGATCGCCGAGTTGGCGGGGGCCGTCGCGCCCGACGGCGTAACCGTCACGATCTTCGAGGGACTGGCCGAGGTGCCGTTCTACAACGAAGAGATCGACCACGCGATGAACCCCGACGCCCCGCCGCTGGCCCCGGTGACCGCGCTGCGCTCCGCGGCGGCCGACGCGGACGCCGCACTGGTCGTCACCCCCGAATACAACGGCAGCATCCCGGCGGTCATCAAGAACGCGATCGACTGGCTGTCCCGCCCGTTCGGCGACGGCGCGCTGAAGGGCAAGCCCCTGGCGGTCATCGGGGGTGGCTTCGGGCAGTACGGCGGCGTGTGGGCGCACGACGAGACCCGCAAGTCGTTCGGGATCGCCGGCGCCCGGGTGGTCGAGGAGCTCAAGCTCTCGGTGCCGTTCAAGACCCTGGACGGCAAGGCGCCCGGCGAGCATGCCGAGCTTTCGGCGAACGTGCGCGACGTCGTCGGCAAGCTGGCGGCCGAAGTCGGCTGAATTTAGCGAGAACCCACAAGCCGCTCGCCGGCCACCAGCGACGTTTCGCTAACCGAATAGCCAAAGCCGCCAGCCCGCGCTGGCGGCTTTGCTGGTGATCGGGCGGCGGTGGGCGGGGTAGCCGCTCGCGCCGCCTTCACGCGATCGTTGTCGGTGGCCGCTGATATACCGGATGGCGTGGGCTTCCCGAGACCGATCTGTGATCTGCGACACGCCGAGCGGATGTCGCGCGGAGCCTTACGACCAGGGAATTTCAAATTTGTTATTCAGAACATCTTGTATCTAGACAACTTGTCGGCCACTAGGTGTAGTGTTTCGAGGCACCGGCAGATCCCAGGATCCCCACGCTGGCCGGGCTTGGGGACCTCCCCGAATCGGCTCGAAGAGGTCGAAGCAGCGCCTTCGGCTTCCAGCGCCGCAGGACGGGAATCTGGGGCCCTGGCGGGCCGCTGAAACACAGCGAAGACGCAGTTCGTTGCAGTACCCGAGTAGTTGCCAGTCCGTTACAGGTTCTCCCCTTCCGCAAAGGAGCGGCATCCATGAGCATCACCGTCTACACCAAGCCCGCGTGCGTGCAGTGCAGCGCCACCTTCAAGGCCATGGACAAGCAGGGCATCGCCTACCAGAAGGTCGACATCACGCTGGACGCTGAGTCGCGGGACTACGTGATGGCGCTGGGCTACCTGCAGGCTCCCGTCGTGGTTGCCGGGAACGACCACTGGTCGGGTTTCCGCCCCGACCGCATCAAGGCGCTCGCGGAGTCGGCGCTCAGCGCCTGAGCAATAGCGGCAGACGTTAGGTAAGAAAGGTTGCGGTGCCATGGAGATCACTGGGCCCAACCTCGTGTACTTCTCTTCCGTGTCGGAGAACACCCACCGCTTCGTGCAGAAGCTGGGTGTTCCCGCCACGCGGATACCGCTGCACGGGCGCATCGAGGTCGATGAGCCGTATGTGCTGATAGTGCCGACGTACGGCGGCGGCAGGGCCACACCGGACATCAATGCCGGGGGGTATGTCCCGAAACAGGTCATCGCCTTTTTGAACGACGAGCACAACCGGTCGCTGATCCGCGGCGTCATCGCCGCGGGCAACAACAACTTTGGTACCGAATTCGCCTACGCGGGCAACGTCATCTCCCGCAAGTGCGGCGTTCCCTACCTTTACCGCTTCGAACTGATGGGGACCCCGGACGACGTGGATGCCGTCCGCGCCGGTCTCGCCGACTTCTGGAAGGAACAGACGTGCCACCAACCGTCACTGCAGAGCCTGTAACCGCCGCCACGCATGTGTTGCCCGACGAAACGGACTACCACGCGCTGAACGCGATGCTGAATCTGTACGACGCGGACGGCAAGATTCAGTTCGACAAGGACGTTCTCGCGGCGCGCCAGTACTTCCTGCAGCACGTCAACCAGAACACCGTGTTCTTCCACAATCAGGACGAGAAGCTTGACTACCTGATCCGCGAAAACTATTACGAGCGTGAGGTTCTCGACCAGTACTCGCGCAACTTCGTCAAGTCGCTGCTGGACCGCGCCTACGCCAAGAAGTTCCGCTTCCCGACGTTTCTGGGCGCGTTCAAGTACTACACCTCCTACACGCTGAAGACGTTCGACGGGAAGCGTTACCTGGAGCGCTTCGAGGACCGCGTCGTCATGGTGGCGCTGACGTTGGCGTCCGGGGACACCGGGCTGGCCGAGAAGCTGGTCGACGAGATCATCGAGGGTCGGTTCCAGCCGGCCACCCCGACGTTCCTGAACTCGGGCAAAAAGCAGCGCGGCGAGCCGGTCAGCTGCTTTCCGGCTGGAACACCGGTGGATACACCCGAGGGGCCGCAGGCCATCGAGACTTTGCGCGCAGGTGACCGGGTGCTTTCGCACGACGGATCCTTCTCCGTCGTCGAGTCCGTCATTGAGAACCCCAACGACCAAGCACTCATCTCGATTTCACACTTCGGGCACAAGGAACCAATTCTGTGCACTCCCGAGCATCCCATCCTGGTGTGGACCACGCGCGATGTGCAGACACTTATCGATGGTGACGGAGCCGACTCCTTCAGCGGATTCGTATGGTTGGCTGCCAAAGACATTCGTCCCACCGACTTCATCGTGACGGCAGCGCCGCTGGGGCAACGGTCGCGACGTGTCTACGACCTGATGGAGCACGCCGGCGCAGGCGAGTATGAAGAGGTCGACGGCCTGATACGCAAGGTCAACACCGATCGGAAACACCGCAACAAGCAGCGCCATCACATGCGCTTCGTTTCGGTCAATCGCTATGTTGAGGAGTCGTACGACCTCGGCCTTCTCCTCGGCTGGTACGTCGCCGAAGGCCACATCTCCAAGCGATCGGGGCCTACGGGCCGGATTCCCAACGGTATCCACTTCACGATCGGCACGCACGAATTGTTGTACCAGCAGGAGTTGGCCGCGGCATTCAAGCGAGTCTTTGCAGCGGACCTGGCGGTCCACCAGAGTGTGTCCGACCAATCGGTGCGCATGATTTGCAACAGCAAGGTCGTTGCGTCGCTGTTTCTCTCCCTGGTCGGCACGGGATACCACTCAAAGCGGTTGTCCCACGATGTCTTAACGGCCGGTGAAGAGTTTCAGCGTGGATTGCTGGCCGGTTTGTTCCGCGGAGACGGGTGCAGCACCGCCGGTGGCATGGTGCTCGACCTGGTCAATCCGGGGCTGATCGATCAGGTGCAGCTACTGTTGCGCCGCAACGGGATCGTGTCCAGGGTCCGTCAATACGTCAACCAATCGGGCAATGCGACAGGACAGGTGTTCGTACCCGGTTTGCCCGGGGCGAACGAAGACTTCATCTTCGACGTCGGCAAGAACCTCCACAACTACGTCGGCCAGAAGGGGACCTCGCGCGCGACCTATCGGGTCGTATACGGAAGACACGTATTCGGAATCCGTGAATTGAGGCGCACAGACGAGGTTCCCTCGAAGGTGTACAACCTCCACGTCGAGGACACGCATACGTATACGATTCGCGGCACGGTCGTACACAACTGCTTCCTTTTGCGCATCGAGGACAACATGGAGTCGATCGGGCGATCGATCAACTCCGCCCTGCAGCTGTCCAAGCGCGGCGGGGGAGTTGCGTTGCTGCTCTCCAACATTCGCGAGCACGGCGCGCCGATCAAGAACATCGAGAACCAGTCCTCGGGCGTCATCCCGATCATGAAGCTGCTCGAGGACTCGTTCTCCTACGCCAATCAGCTGGGCGCGCGCCAGGGCGCCGGCGCGGTGTACCTGCAGGCGCATCACCCCGACATCTACCGCTTCCTGGACACCAAGCGGGAGAACGCCGACGAGAAGATCCGGATCAAGACGCTGAGCCTCGGCGTGGTGATCCCCGACATCACCTTTGAGCTGGCCAAGAAGAACGAGGACATGTACCTGTTCTCGCCGTACGACGTCGAGCGCGTGTACGGGGTGCCGTTCGCCGACATCTCGGTGACCGAGAAGTACTACGAGATGGTCGACGACGCGCGCATCCGCAAGACCAAGATCAAGGCGCGCGAGTTCTTCCAGACGCTGGCCGAGCTGCAGTTCGAGTCGGGCTACCCGTACATCATGTTCGAGGACACGGTGAACCGGGCCAACCCCATCGAGGGCAAGATCACGCATTCGAACCTGTGCTCGGAGATCCTGCAGGTGTCCACGCCGTCGTTGTTCAACGACGACCTGTCGTATGCCAAGGTGGGCAAGGACATTTCGTGCAACCTGGGGTCGCTGAACATCGCCAAGACGATGGACTCACCGGACTTCGCCCAGACGATCGAGGTGGCGATCCGCGCGCTCACCGCCGTCAGCGACCAGACGCACATCACGTCGGTGCCCTCAATCGAGCAGGGCAACAACGATTCCCACGCGATCGGCCTCGGGCAGATGAACCTGCACGGCTACCTGGCCCGGGAGGGCATCTTCTACGGCTCCGAGGAAGGCATCGACTTCACCAACATCTACTTCTACACGGTGCTCTACCACGCGCTGCGGGCCTCGAACCGCATCGCGATCGAACGCGGAACGCATTTCAAGGGTTTCGAGAAGTCGAAGTATGCAAGCGGCGAGTTTTTCGACAAGTACACCGAGCAGGTGTGGGAGCCGGCGACCGACAAGGTGCGCCAGCTGTTCGCCGACGCCGAGATCCGCATTCCCACCCAGGACGACTGGAAGCGGCTGAAGGAATCGGTCCAAGCGCACGGCATCTACAACCAGAACCTGCAGGCGGTGCCGCCCACCGGGTCGATCTCCTACATCAACCACTCCACGTCGTCGATCCACCCGATCGTGTCGAAGGTCGAGATCCGCAAGGAGGGCAAGATCGGGCGGGTCTACTACCCGGCGCCCTACATGACCAACGACAACCTGGAGTACTACCAGGACGCCTACGAGATCGGTTACGAGAAGATCATCGACACGTACGCCGCGGCCACCCAGCACGTGGACCAGGGGCTGTCGCTGACGCTGTTCTTCAAGGACACCGCCACCACCCGCGACGTGAACAAGGCGCAGATCTACGCCTGGCGCAAGGGAATCAAGACGCTGTACTACATCCGGCTGCGGCAGATGGCGCTGGAGGGCACCGAGGTCGAGGGCTGCGTCTCCTGCATGCTGTAGCGCACGCGACGGTGTAGTCGCGGCTCGCGTCGCGTAGCTCACACTCGGCCATCGGGCTTGGTCGGCGGGGTTCACCGCGCTTTGCGGCCATCGGCCGCGCAATCCGGGTAGACCGGTGCCGGGTGCACCCCTAACTTTGCATCGGACAGCGACTTTCAAGAAGGCGCCCCCTTCGGGTGCCGTCGACTGTCTTGGACGCATCCGATGAATAGAGGGGGCTACATGCCGCGGACCCGTGACGACAGTTGGGATCTCAAGACAGGCGTAGGCGCCACGGCCACGTTGGTGGCCGCGGCCCGAGCCGTCGCCAGCAGGCAAACCGATCCGGTGATCAGGGACCCGTTCGCCGAAGTGCTGGTTCGAGCGGTCGGGCTGAAATTGTTCAGACAGTTGCTCGACGGCACGATCGACTTCTGCGACCTCGACGCCGACTGGATGCCCGCGTATTTCGGCATGCGCAGCAGAAGCCTCGACGACTTCGCCCTCGACGCGTGCCGCTCTGGCGTTCGGCAGGCCGTGATCCTCGCGTCTGGATTGGATTGCCGTGCCTACCGTTTGGGTTGGCCGTCGGCGATGTCCATCTACGAAGTCGACCAACCGCAGGTAATCGAGTGGAAACGCAGCGTCCTGACCGGCTTGGGCTGGCCACCGGCGGAGGGCCACCACTGCCTGGGCATCGATCTGCGCCAAGACTGGCCAACGGCGTTGCGCCAAGCCGGTTTCGATGACGCCCAGCCCACCGTCTGGATCCTGGAGGGGATTCTCATCGGGTACCTACCGTCCCGGGCGCACGACGAAATACTCGATGCGATCACCGCATTGAGCGCTCCTGGCAGCCGGCTTGGAGCCGACTATGTTTACAGCCCGAGAGCCGACGCGCTCGGTGAAAATTTCCGGAGACTCCATCCGATATGGAATGAGCGAGACCCCGAAATAGACTTGCGGGGGCTCACTTTCGCCGGGCAGCACGCAGACCCCGCAGCGTACGTGGCCGAGCGTGGCTGGACGGCGCAGAGTCTGGACATGGCCACCGTCTTCCGCGCAGCCGGACGGACCGCCCCGACCGCGGACGGCTTCGTCGAGCTCGCGAGTTTCACGAGGATGCTGAGCGCGCTGCGCACCTAGCGGATACGTCGGCGCCGCGTTCGCCATCACCCCCTGCACCAATCACTCGCGTGGTTCGGGCCCGCGTGAGTTGGATTTCTGTCGTCACCGCCCGGGGAAGGTTATTCGCGTGGGCGTTTCGGTATCCCGGCGGTTGGTCGGCAGGCTCTGGGTTCCCACCCTGGTGGCCGTCGTGGTCGTCCTGGCTGGATTCGTCATCGACACCGCCCACGGAACCTTCGGTGCCAAGGACCGAACTCGAAGCCCGGGCAACAAATTCGCGATCGCTCAGTTCAATCCCAAACGCATCGAATATGAGATCTTTGGCGATTTGGCTGGGTGGGGGAGGACCAGCTACTGGGACGTGAACTCTCACGCGGTCACGGTCGACCTCGCGGCGCTGCCCTGGACGCACACGGAAGTAACCGTCTTGACGACGGCGACCGCCGATATCACGGCGCAGGTGGCGGGAGGAAATGTCGGCTGCCGCATCACCGTCGACGGTCAGGTGCGTTCCGAGCACACGGCAACCGGGGAGCATGCCGGCGTCTGGTGCCAGGTGCTGTCCGCATGAGCCTCGACGGCGCCGTCACCGATGTGCGCAAACCATTCGTCGCGCGGACCATCCGCAAGTTCGCCGTGCCCGTGGTCCTCGCGTGGATCGCACTGATGGTCGTCCTCAACGTGCTCGTTCCGCAGCTCGAGCCCGTTACCGAGGCGGGCCGCGGTCCCCTGGTCCCGATCGATGCGCCGTCGGCGAAAGCGCTCATCCACATCGGGGAAGTTTTCAAGGAGTCCGACAGCAACAGCCTGGTGATGGTCGTCTTCGAGGGCGAACACAAACTGGACGAAACCGATCACGCGTTCTACACGGATTTGGTCGCAAAACTGCAGCACGACAAGCACGTTCAATACGTCATGGACCTGTGGGGCCAAGGCGCGACCGCCGCCGGGGTGCAGAGCAATGACGGAAAGGCGTCCTACACCCTGGTGCGGATCGCCGGGAATCTCGGCTCGGCGCTGTCGGACGAATCGATCAAGGCGGTGCGCGACTTGGTGTCGCAGGCCAAAAGTCCGCCTGGGCTGAAGGTCTACGTCTCGGGTTCGGCGCCGCTGTCGGCGGACATGCTCGAAGCCGGCAACGAGAGCCTGATCACGATCATGTTCGTCACTATCGTCCTGATCAGCGTGATGCTGCTGGTCGTTTATCGATCGATCAAGACAGCGCTCCTCGTCCTGTTCATGGTGATGCTCGAATTGAACTGCGGGCGAGGCATTGTCGCCTTTCTCGCCTTCCACAAGTTCATCGGGATATCGGAGTTCGCGTCGAACCTCCTGGTGTCGCTGATCCTCGGGGCGGGCACCGACTACGCGATCTTTCTCGTCGGCCGCTACCACGAAGCACGGCACGCGGGTGAAGACCGCGAGACGGCCTACTATTCGGCCGTGAACGGCGTGTCCCACGTCATCCTCGGGTCCGGCCTCGCGGTCGCCGGCGCAACGTTCTGCCTCAAGTTCACCCGGCTCAATTACTTCAACACCTGTGGGATTCCCTGCGCCGTGGCCATGCTCACGGCGGTTGCGGCTGCCCTCACGTTCGGTCCGGCTGTGCTGGCGTTGGGCAGCCGCTTCGGGGTCTTCGAGCCGAAACGTCGCGGCGGAGTGGGAATCTGGCGCAAGGTCGGCACTTTGACGGTTCGGTGGCCCGGCCGGATCCTGCTGGCAAGCTGTGTCGTGGTGCTGGTGGGATCGCTCACGCTCCCCACCTACCGTCCCAACTACGACGACCGGATCTACATCTCGGACGACAGCCCGTCGAAGCAGGGATATGCCGCGAGCGACAGGCACTTCCCGGTCAGCAGGCTGAACGGCGACATGCTGATGGTCGAATCCGATCACGACATGCGCAACAGCACCGACATGATCGCGCTGGACCGGGTGGCACGCACTGTATTTCACACTCCGGGTGTGGGATTGGTCCAGAGTGTCACCAGGCCGCTGGGGACGCCCCTCGAGCATTCGTCGTTCACTTACACCATGGGCTCGATGGGTACGAAGATCAAGGAACTCCTGCCGTTTCTCACCGACCTCAACACCCGGCTCGCCGAGCTGGCCGACATCACGAACCGGATGACCGACCTGATGCGTCATCAGCAGGAACTGACGTCGCAACAGGCGGGCGCGGCTCATGTCGCCGCCGACGCCGCGAGGGGCATGAAGGACGTCACGGATGCGGTGCGGGACAACCTGGCCGACTTCGACGACGTCTGGCGACCGATCCGAAGCTACTTCTATTGGGAGAAGCACTGTTTCGACATCCCGCTCTGCTGGTCACTGCGGTCGCTGTTCGACGCGACCGACAAGATCGACCAGCTCGACGAGCAGATGGACAAGAGTCTCAAGGCCGCGCTGATTCAGGACTCGGTGACGCCACAACTGGTCGAACTACTGGGCCGCAACGTGGACCAGCTCGACCAGCTGCACCGGGTCATTCTGGCCGAACACAGTACGATTGAGCCCCAGTTGGCGCAGTTGGACGAGCTGGGCCGTCAGATGATGGACCTGGGCTACGCGTTCGACAGTGCGAAGAATGACGAGTTCTTCTATCTACCACCAGATGCGTTCGGAAACCCTTCATTTCACATTGACCTGAAATTTTTCATGTCCCCGGACGGCAAGGCCGCCCGCTACATGATCTACCACGACGGTGAGGCGCTCACTGCCGAAGGTATCCGTCACGACCAGACCTATCTACCCGCCGCCGAGGAGGCGCTGAAAGGCACCACGCTCGGCGGGGCACGCGTCTATCTCGGCGGCGCCGCGACGACCTACTGGGACATCCAGGATGCGGCCAAGACCGACCTGATCATCGCGGCCACGGCGGCATTCGCGTTGATTTTCCTGGTAATGCTGCTCATCACCGGGAGCATGATCGCGGCATTGGTGATCATTGGCACCGTAGCGTTCTCTTATTCGGGAGCGTTTGGCCTATCGGTGCTGATCTGGCAGCACATGCTGGGCATCCCGATCAGCTGGCTGGGCCTGCCGCTCACGTTCATCATCTTGGTGGCGGTCGGCTCGGACTACAATTTGCTGCTCATCGCCCGCTACCTGGAAGAAAGCAAGGCGGGTCTCAACACAGGTCTGATCCGAGCGGTGGCCAATTCCGGCAAGGTGGTCACCACCGCCGGGCTCGTCTTCGCCGTCACCATGATGGCAATGGTTTCCGGCAAATTGGTGTCGGTCGGCGAAATGGGATCCACAATCGGCATTGGCCTGCTGCTCGACACGTTGATCGTGCGTTCGTTCATCACACCCGCCATCGCCCGGTTGCTCGGACCGTTCTTCTGGTGGCCCCGGCTGATCTGGTCCAGACCGCCGCGCACGACCACCGCACGACGCGTTGCCGCGACCGAATACGCGGACATCCGTTGACCCGCACGTGTCGCATTTTGTGGACAAGACGGCTCAATGGCCATGGGTGAACTGCGCCGCGGCCGTGCAGGCTTGGTGACGTTGTCCGGACGGGCCGTGGCTGAGCGTCCGTCGGCATTGGGGGTGAGACTGCCATGCAAGCGATTACCGCGCGTGACCGCGCCGCCGGTTTCCGCGGGCTTTCCCTGGTCGAGATGCCCTATCCGCTTGCCGCGGAAAACGACGTCATCGTGCGGGTCCACGCCGCCAGCTTCACGCCGGGGGAACTCGACTGGCCGGCGACGTGGACCGACCGCGCCGGGCACGATCGCGCGCCCAGCATCCCGGGGCATGAAGTCTCGGGGGTCGTCGCCGAGTTGGGCTACGGGACAACCGGTTTGATTGTGGGCCAGCGGGTCTTCGGGATCACCGACTGGGCCCGCAACGGCTCCCTCGCGGAATACGTCGCGGTGGAGGCCCGCAATCTTGCGCCATTGTCGGCAAGCATCGAGCACACGGTGGCCGCCGCGGTGGCGCTCCCAGGACTGACCGCGTGGCAGGGGCTGTTCCTGCACGCACAGCTCGGCACGGGCCAGACCGTTCTGGTGCACGGCGCCGCCGGCGCCGTCGGCAGTATGGCGGTGCAACTTGCCCGCGATGCCGGGGCTCGCGTGATCGGCAGTGGCCGCGGCAAGCACCGGGAGACCGTGCTGGGCCTGGGCGCCGACGCTTTCGTGGACCTGCAATCCGATCGGCTGGAGGATGTCGGCTCGGTCGACGTGGTATTCGACGTGATCGGCGGTGAAATCCTCAAGCGTTCAGCGGCATTGGTGCGGCCCGGCGGTTCGCTGATCACCATCGCCGAACCGCCGGAGGTTGAACCGGAGCACGCGCGCTCGATCTTCTTCGTCGTCGAACCCGACCGGGCGGGCTTGGCCGCGCTGGAACGGATGCTGCGCGACGGAAGGCTGCACCCGATCGTCGGAACGGTATGTTCACTGGCCGAAGCACCCCGCGCGTTCGACCCCGCGTGCCGCGGCCACGGCAAGACGATCGTCGCAGTCACATGAGCCCTGGCCTGGCGATCGAGGGTCTGCGCATCCGAACCGATACCAAAGATCCGGAAGAGGCGCGAACCCAAATCGCGTCCGTCTACTGTCCCCACCGCCTCACCGTCCGCGGCAGCTTGTCGGCGTTCCGTGCGCGGCATGCCGAGGGAGGCACCCACGGCCTGGGCGTCTACTCCCTGTCGTATGGATCGGGCATCACGCTTCTGGAATCGTCGACGTTCGACGACTTCTTCCTGGTATCCCAGCAGATCAGCGGGCGGTTCGCGGCCCGCGCCGCAAGTGGGGAACGGCTCCTTTCGCCCGGCGAACACCTGGTGCTGGACGCGCACACGGCGTATCGGCTGCGCTGGGAAGAAAACTGCAACCTCTTCCATGTGCGAATCCCCCGCACCGATTTCGAGACGACCGCTGCCGAGTTCACCGGCGCGAGCCGGCCGGCGGCCATCCGATTCCCGCTGAGCTGGCACCCGTCCAAACCGGCATCGAAGGCCGTAGCGAAGGTGATGCAAATCCTGCTCCAAAACGCCGGACCGGACGGGCTCTTGGCATCCGGGCCTCTGCTGACCGCGCAGATGCGGCGGATGTTGATAGCAAGCCTCGTGGAGGCCTATCCCGGGATTCTCCACACGGCCGGCGGGGGCCCGAGCGGTGGCGTCAAGTCGCCGGCCGTTCGGCGCGCGATCGCCTACCTTGAGGAATCCGCAGCCGAGGACGTCCGGATCGGTGACGTCGCCGCAGCGGTGCGCTTGAGCACCCGTGCCCTGCAGGAGGCCTTCCGGAGGCACCTGGACACGACGCCCATGGCATACCTGAGGGCAATCCGTCTCACTCGGGCGCACGCGGACCTGCGGCGGTCGTCCATCGAGGACGGAACGACCGTCGCGGCCGTCGCGTACCGCTGGGGGTTCGGCAATCTGGGCCGGTTCGCGGCCGACTACCGCCGGGAGTTCGGCCGATCTCCGAGCGAGGTACTGCGCGCGCCACGGTGACGCGTCGGCGCGCCGAGCCGCGGATGGCCGGTCTGCCCAGGTCAGCGGCGCCACCGGGGTAAGGTGCTTGGTGTGGTGAGAGTGCCTCGACCGTCGAGACCGCATCCGAGCGTGAAACCCGGGGTCAAGGTCGACGCGCGCAGTGAACGGTGGCGCGAACACCGCAAGAAGGTGCGCGGCGAAATCGTGGACGCGGCGTTCCGCGCCATTGACCGCCTGGGCCCAGAGCTGAGCGTGCGGGAGATCGCCGAGGAGGCCGGCACCGCCAAGCCCAAGATTTACCGGCACTTCCACGACAAATCCGATCTGTTTCAGGCGATCGGCGAGCGGCTGCGCGACATGCTGTGGGCGGCGATCTTCCCGTCGATCGACCTCAAGACCGATTCGGCCCGCGAGGTGATCCACCGCGCTGTCGAGGAGTACGTCAACCTGGTCGACCAGCATCCCAACGTGCTGCGGGTCTTCATCCAGGGCCGTTCCGCGGCGAGCCCCAAGATCCTGGAGGAGGGCCGCGGGATCACCCTCGCCGTGGCCGACATGTTCGACAACGAGCTGCGGGAAATGGAGCTGGACCACGCGGCGATCGAACTGGCCGGGCACGCCGCCTTCGGATCGGCCGCGTCGGCCACCGAGTGGTGGCTGGGCCCCGAAGCCGACAGCCCGCGGCGCATGCCGCGCGAGCAGTTCGTCGCCCACCTGACGACGATCATGATGGGCGTCCTCGTCGGCACGGCCGACGCGCTGGGCATCGCGATGGACCCCGACCAGCCGATTCACAGCGTGGTGCCCAGCAACCCCGCCGCTAGCTGAGGACCTTTGGCACGTTGACATCGTCCCGGCGATCGTCAACACTCGCCCTATCCGATACCCTGGGTACTGGGTATTTGCGCTAACAAACAGGAAGACCGATCCGCCGTGACCGATGCCATGACACAAGCCGATCCGACACAACAGGCGCAGGAGCCGGTGCACACCCGCGCCCTGATCATCGGGACCGGATTTTCCGGCCTGGGCATGGGCATCAAGCTGCAACAGCAGGGCGTGGACTTCGTCATCCTGGAGAAGGCGGACGACGTCGGCGGCACCTGGCGCGACAACAGCTATCCCGGCTGTGCCTGCGACATCCCCTCGCACCTGTACTCCTTCTCCTTCGAGCCCAAGCCCGACTGGAAGAACCCGTTCTCGTATCAGCCGGAGATCTGGGACTACCTCAAGGGGGTCACCGAGAAATACGGGCTGCGCCGCCACATCGTGTTCAACTCGCTGGTCGACCGGGGCCACTGGGACGACGACGAGAACCGCTGGCACGTCTTCACCACCGACGGGCGCGAGTACGTCGCGCAGTTCCTGATCTCCGGGGCCGGCGCGCTGCACATCCCGTCGTTCCCCGACATCGAGGGCCGCGACGAATTCGCCGGTCCGGCTTTCCATTCCGCGGAGTGGGACCACAGCGTCGACCTGACCGGCAAGCGCGTCGCCGTGATCGGCACGGGCGCCAGCGCGATCCAGATCGTGCCCGAGATCGTCGGGCAGGTCGCCGAACTTCAGCTCTACCAACGCACCCCGCCGTGGGTGGTGCCGCGGTCCAACCCCGAGTTGCCCGTGGCGCTGCGCCGGGCCATGGAGAACGTTCCCGGCCTGCGCGCGGCGGTGCGCCTGGCGATCTACTGGGGCCAGGAGGCGCTGGCCTTCGGCATGACCAAGCGGCCGAACGCGCTGAAGATCATCGAGGCCTATGCGAAATACAACATCCGGCGCTCGGTCAAGGACCGCGAGCTGCGCCGCAAGCTGACCCCGCACTACCGCATCGGTTGCAAGCGAATCCTGAACTCCTCCACGTACTACGGCGCCGTCGCCGACCCCAAGACCGAACTGGTCACCGACGGCATCACCCGGATCACGCGCGACGGGATCGTCACGGCGGACGGCAAAGAGCGCAAGGTGGACGTGATCGTCTACGGCACCGGCTTCCACGTCACCGACTCCTACACCTACGTCCAGATCAAGGGGCGGAACGGCGAGGACCTGGTCGACCGGTGGAACCGGGAGGGCATCGGCGCGCACCGGGGCATCACCGTCGCCGACGTGCCGAACCTGTTCTTCCTGTTGGGGCCGAACACGGGGCTCGGCCACAACTCCGTGGTGTTCATGATCGAATCCCAGATTCATTACGTCGCCGACGCGATCGCGAAATGCGACAAGCTCGGTGCCCAGGCGCTGGCCCCGACCCGCGCCGCGCAGGACCGGTTCAACGACGAACTGCAGCAAAGGCTTTCGCAGTCGGTGTGGAACAGCGGCGGCTGCAGCAGCTGGTACCTCGACGAGCACGGCAAGAACACCGTGCTGTGGGGTGGCTACACCTGGGAATACTGGCGGGCGACCCGCGCGGTGAAGCCGGAGGAATACCAGTTCTTCGGGGTCAACACGGGCTCACGCGCCAACCGCCGCGCGGCGGCCGTGGGGGGCTGAGCTTTTCGCGAAGGACCGAAGGTTCAGGCGCACAATGCGGTCCAGAACCTGGTCCGATACGACACGGCTGATCCGCAGCAGGACCGCGGCGTCCCGGCCGATCGTGTAGCGAGTCCGCGGGCGCGACGCGGTCGCGGCCTTGACGATCACTTTGGCGGCGTGCTCGACCGAAACGCCGTCCTCGCCGAACGATCGGGCTTGGGCGGTGACGGCTGCGGCGAGATCCTCATAGCGTGCGAGCTGGGCGGCGGTCATGCTGGCCATCAGCCCCTCCGCGGTGGCGATCCCACGCTCCGCCATCTCGGTTTTGACGGCGCCGGGTTCGACGACGACGACCTTGATACCGAGCTCGCCGACCTCTCGGCGCAGGGCATCGCTGACCGCCTCCAGCGCGAACTTCGAGCCGGCATATGCGCCGTACGTCGGCAACACGACCTTCCCGCCGATGGAACTGATGTTCACGACGGTGCCCGAGCTGAGCAGCAGCGCCGGCAACAACGCCTGGGTCATCGCGATGTGTCCGAACAGGTTGACCTCAAACTGCTTGCGCCACTCGTCCATTGGCAGCGCTTCCACCGGCGCGTTGATCGCGATCCCGGCGTTGTTGATCAGCGCGCGCAGCGGACGGCGCAGCGGATCGGTCGCGACGCGTTCGGCGATCGCGGCGACGTCCGATTCGACGGTGATGTCCAGGATGCGCGGCTCCAGCCCGTCGGCCGCCAGCGCTACGGCGTCGGCTTCGCGGCGTACGCCGGCGAGCACGTGAAAACCCTTGCGCGCCAGTTCACGAGCCGTCGCCGCGCCCATCCCCGTCGACGCGCCCGTGACGACGATCAGCTCGTTGCGGTCGGCGCGATTCGAGGAATTCATGGCGGCTCCATCCGGTGAATGCATCTGAGTTGACGTTGTCAACTGAAGCTAGGCGTTTGAGTTGACGTTGTCAACTGGTCGTCGGGCTTATGCTCTGCGGGTGACGAGTCGAGCGGAGAGCGCTGCGGCGACACGTCGTTCGCTGCTCGAGGCCGCCGAGGTCTTGCTGGACCTCGGCGGAGTCGAGGCGGTGACGCTGCGCGAGGTCGGTGCGCGCAGCGGCGTGTCGCGTTCGGCGGCGTATCGCCACTTCGCCGACAAGGAGGCTCTGCTCGCGGTGGTCGCGACCAACGCCTTGACCGACCTGGGCGATGCGCTGGAGGCATTGGCCAACAGCGGGGACCCGCCGGAGGAGTCGTTGCGCTCCGGCCTGCTATCGCTGATCGCCATCGGCCGCACCCGGCCTCACTTGTATCGCTTGATGTTCACCCCACCGGCGGGTGATCCGGCCGCGGCGATGCGGTCCGCCGAACGCGCGCAGGATCTGTTCCTCGAAATCATGGGCCGCATTGTCGGCCCACAGCAGGCGCGCCGTTATGGGGCCCTGGTGCTGACCAGCGCCCACGGCATCACGGGCCTGGATCTGAGCGGCCACATGGATTTGGACAAGTGGCACACCAACGCCGAGGAACTCGTCGACACCCTCATCGCGCTGTTGCCAAAAGCTCGATGAACGCTTGCGCGGCCGCGTCGACGCCGGCCTCGTCTTCGGTGGCCACCAGGTCCAACAGCAGCCCACGGGTGACGGCCAGCCCGAGCCTCGCCATCGCGCCGTCGTAGGCAACACCGGCGGCGGCCGATTCCACCTCGCGCAGCCAGCCGTCGACGGCGCCGGGAACCATTCGCGTGAAGGGCTTTTCGCCCTGGGCCGCCCGCGAATAGCACTCGAAGAAGAGGCGCTCCAGTTGGCGCAATTCGGGGCGACGGAGGTCGGCCCACATCGCGGCGAAGCCCTCGGCCGGGTTTTGCGGCAGGTCGGGGACGAGGGCCATCTGGCGACGCTCGGCCTCCTCGACGATCGCGATCAACAGGTCTTCGCGAGAACCGAAGTGGTGCAAGAGCATCCGGTGGCTGGTGCCGACCGCGGCGGCGACATCGCGAAGCGACCGATCGCCGATCCCGTTCGCGGCGAACTCGTCGAAGAGCGCATCCAGTAGTTCGCGGCGCCGCTGACGGTCAGGCGTGCGGGCCATTGGCGCGGCTGACCTGTTCAGACCGGGCCTTGAGGCCCTTGGCCTCCATCTCGAGAAAGCGCTGGGTCCGTTTGACCGTCAACCGCCCGACCAGCGCGCCGAGGAAGCCCCGCTGGTCGAGTTCCTGGCGCACCAGGGTGCGGCCGCCGGGCAGGGCGGTGACGTAGTGGCGCGCGGTCACCTGCACGCCGGGGGAGCGGGTCACCCAGGTCCAGGAGGTGCCGGGATCGATCTCGGCGACCTTCCAGATCAGCTTCTGCAGGCCGGGTTGCTTGATCGCGAACCGCCTGCCGGCGGCCAGGGCAGAACCGTCCCGCCCGGTCAGGGAGGTGACCGACGCGGTCCACTCGGGCCAGCGTTCGACGTCGCTGAAGACGTCCCAAACGACCTGCGGCGGCGCGTCGATCTCGATGCTGTCTTCGGTAAACATGTACCAAATGGTACATCTAAATTTGGGCTTTGCCTATGCCCTTGCGACGCGCGCGTTGAGGTGCTTGAGGGCCGCCTCGGCGCCGTTCCAGCCGGGGATGCCGGTCACCCCCGGGCCGGGGTGCGTGCACTGGCCGCACAGGAAGAGCCCGTCGACCGGGGTGGCGAACTTGTCGGCGCCCTCGACGACGCGGCCGGTCCACAGCTGGTTGGGCTGCAGCAGGCCGTGCGAGTAGTCGCCGGCGTGCGCGCTGAAGGTACTGCCGAAGTAGCGGTTGGAGAACACGACGCGGTTGGTGACGGAGTCCGCGAACCCGGGCGCGAAGCTGTCGAAGATGCGCACGCAGGTGTCGGCGTATTGCTCCTTCCAGCTGCGGTTTTCGTCGGCGTCCAGCCCGGTGGGGAAGTAGGGGGTGAAGATCGTCGCGCTGTGCTTGCCCGCCGGCGCCAGCGACGAGTCGACCATGCTGGGGATGTACAGGTAAGTGGGCGGCGCGTCGGGAAGCTGTCCCTTGCGGTATTGCTCCCACGCGTCGCTGATGTACTCCGGCGACGGGGCGTAGGCGACGGTGGGACACCATTGGCCATTGTCGTGCATGTAGGGCTGCAGCCGCTCGATCCATTGGGGCGCTTGGTCGATGGTGAGATGCGCCTGGATGTAACCCAGGTTGAAGTTGATCTCCTTGATCTTGCGGATGTAGTCGGGCGGAAAGTTCTGTGCCCCGGCCAGATTCACGAAGGTGGTGTACGGGTCGAGCGACGAGAGCACGGCGTCGGCGGAAATCGTTGTGCCGTCACGCAATTGCACCCCGGTGGCGCGCCCGTCGGTGACCAGGATGTCCTTGACGTGCTGCTTCATCTGCACCTCGGCGCCCAGTGACTCGGCGCGCCGGCACAGCGCGGCGCTCAGCGAGCCGATGCCCCCGCGCGGCATGATGTATTCGACGTTGCCGCCGCCGATCAGGTAGTGGTACAAGGTCGATGCGTTCGAACCGGGGGTCCAGGGCCCGCCGTCGAACGCGTCGATCGACATCGCCGCCAGCGAGCCCTGGATGCAGCGGGCCTGATCGGGCGCCAGGAATCGCCGGACCGTGTCCATCGTGCTGCCGTACCACATCTGGGCGAAATCGTGGCGGTCCTCGGGCGTCGGCTGGGAGGCGATCACCTCGATGATGTCCAGCGGCGGTCCGAACGCGGAATCGACGAAATACGGTGCGAACCGGCCGATGTGGGCGAACAGGGACCCCAGCGCCGCCGCGGTGTCGGCGCCGTGGTCGTCGAGCAGGTGGCGCGCCATGCGCTCGAGGTCGTTGTACATCACGAACGGGGTGTCCGCGGCATCGCCGAACGTGCACGTCGACGTCCACTGATCCATCAGCTCGAAGCCCCACTTGGTGAGCTCGAGCCGTTCGGTCATCTCTTGCCGCCAGATCAGCACGGCCCAGGCGCCGACGCTGTGCTTGTATCCGTCGAAGAGTTCGCGGGTGGCGGCCATCCCGCCGAGGAAGTGTGCCCGTTCCAGGACAAGCACTTTCGCGCCGCCCTTGGCGAGCACGTTGGCGGCGACCAGACCGTTGTGGCCGGCCCCGATGATGATCGCGTCGTAGTCAGCCATTCCGATCCTCCGATCAGGTGATCCCCGCCTGACCCGCACAATGTCACAAATGACATATTTGCGTCAAGGGTGACATTGGGTGCATGCTTGCAGCCGTGGCACCGTCAACCAGCGGCCAGCGTGTTGGCACGTCCGAAGTGAGCCGCAGCGCACGCACGCGTCAGGCACTGCACGAGGCGGCGATGCGCCGCTTCGTGGCCGACGGCGTGAACCAGACCAGCGTCGCCGACATCGCCGCCGACGTCGGCGTCACCGAGCGGACGTTCTACCGGCACTTCGTGTCCAAACATGCGGTGCTCTTCGCCGACTACGACATCGGCTTCGAATGGTTTGCCCGCGCCCTGGCACTGCGGCCGCACGGGGAGCCCATCACCCAGTCGGTGCGAAAGGCCGTGGACGCCTTCCCCTTTGACTTCGAGATGGTCCGTGAGGCCGCCATCATCCGGTCGCGCGACTTGGACCAGGAAATCATCACCGGCCACATTCGGCGGCTTCGTGATCAGCTTGCGGCCGAGATCCAGCGCTTCATCCGGCGGCGATCCGCGATCACCGCCGACGGCGCGATGATCGCCGACATCGCCGCGCACAGCTTGGCCAGCGCGGTGTTCATCGCGCTGGAAACGTGGATGGCCAAGGGCGTGCACGAAACCGACGACCTGAGTCGGCTGACCGACATGGCGCTGAGCGCGCTGGAGGACGGCCTGACGCACACGTTGCGCAAGGCCGGGTTGGACTGACAGCGCGACACGCAAACACAACTTATTGTGTTGCCGGGGGTTGTCGGACCCCAGGGGTAGTGTTTGTGGCCTAGACATAGAAGTCAAAACCGGCTGGTGAAGTGGGGTTCTGGTGACCGAAAACATGAAGCTGATCGATCGGACCTCGGCGATCAACTGGAACCGGCTGCAAGACGACAAGGACTCCGAGGTCTGGGACCGGCTGACGGGCAACTTCTGGTTGCCCGAGAAGGTGCCGGTCTCCAACGACCTCCCGTCCTGGGGGACGCTGACCGCCGGCGAGAAGCAGCTGACGATGCGGGTGTTCACCGGGCTGACGCTGCTGGACACCATTCAGGGCACGGTCGGGGCGGTCAGCCTGATCCCCGACGCGCTGACCCCGCACGAGCAGGCCGTCTACACCAACATCGCGTTCATGGAGTCGGTGCACGCCAAGAGCTACAGCTCGATCTTCTCGACGCTGTGCTCGACGGCCGAGATCGACGACGCCTTCCGCTGGTCGGAGGAGAACCCCAATTTGCAGCGCAAGGCCGAGATCGTCATGCAGTACTACAGGGGTGACGAGCCGCTGAAGCGCAAGGTCGCCTCCACGCTGCTGGAGAGCTTCCTGTTCTACTCCGGGTTCTACCTGCCGATGTACTGGTCGAGCCGCGCGAAGCTGACCAACACCGCCGACATGATCCGGCTGATCATCCGCGACGAGGCCGTGCACGGCTACTACATCGGCTACAAGTTCCAGCGCGGCCTGGCCCTGGTCGACGAGGCCAAGCGCGCCGAGCTGAAGGACTACACCTACGAGCTGCTCTTCGAGCTCTACGACAACGAGGTGGAGTACACCCAGGACCTCTACGACGAGGTCGGGCTGACGGAGGACGTCAAGAAGTTCCTGCGCTACAACGCCAACAAGGCGCTGATGAACCTCGGCTACGAGGCGCTGTTCCCGCGCGACGAGACCGACGTCAACCCGGCGATCCTGTCGGCGCTGTCGCCCAATGCCGACGAGAACCACGACTTCTTCTCGGGTTCCGGGTCGAGCTACGTCATCGGCAAGGCCGTCGTCACCGAGGACGAGGACTGGGACTTCTAGAGCTGCGGTTGTCGGCGTAACGGCGACGCTGCGAGGCCCGCGCGGCCCAAGAGTTCACGGGGTTGGAGTCGACTAAAACTCCCCAAACCAAACTTTTGCCCTTCTTTATCTGGTCTACTCATGACGTCGGGCCCAAAGTTTTCCTACGACCTTCTCGCGCTGCGCGCGGCGACGCATTTGGGGGGGTTTGCCGACCGATGTCCGGTGCGAGGTATCGGCCGAATAGGCCTGACAAGTACGAGCGGATCAGGGCCTTGCTATGCCAGCGGGGACGGTTACGCGCCGCACAGCGGATCATGGCCGTTGTCTGCGCGGCGGCGGCGTTGCCGCCGTTGACCGTGTTGATCAGCCAGCACCGGCCGAGCGCAGCCGCGGTGGTCATCGGCGTGCTCACCGCCGCGTTCGCCATCGGCATGACGGCTTTCTGGCTGACGCGTTGGCCAACGCGACGGCAGTCAGAGGCCGCCGCCGCCGCTGGCGTGCTGTTGGTCGGTGGATGGAGTCTGGTCCAGCCCACTGCGGCGCTCTCCATCCTGGCCTGTACCGCCACGACGGTCACGGGGGCCTACAGCGCAATATTTCACCGACAAAAGGTGGTGGTGTTCCATTCCGCGGTGGCAGGCGCGGTCGCGCTGGCGGCGCTGGCGCGCCTGGCCGGTCACGTCGGCATCGCCGCGGCGATCGCGGCGTTCTGGCTGATCACATTCGTCAATGTGTCTATGGTGCTTGGCGCTTGGGGCATGTCGCAGGCGATGGGAGGGTACGCGCAGCGCTCGGAAGAGGATGCGCTCACCGGCCTGTTGAACCGGCGCGCATTCGTCGAGACGGTCGCTAATCGGGTTGCGAACCCTTCGCGTGCGCACACCCATCTGACCGTGGTGATGCTCGATCTGGACAACTTCAAACGCATCAACGACACCCACGGTCATTGCGTTGGCGACGATGCGCTCCGAGCGGTGAGCGGGCTTCTGATCGAGCACACCCCTCCCGACGCCGTCGTCTGCCGCGCCGGCGGCGAAGAGTTTCTCATCGCGCTGACGTGCGCGACTTCCGAGATAGAACCGCTGGCGGCGCGGATTTGCGCTGCCCTGACGGGCCTTTCCCCGAAGATGACGGCGAGCATCGGCACTGCCAGCGCCGAGTTGACATCGTTGAGCGTTCGCGAGAGTCACGCCCGCATCGAGGAGCTGATCGCGATCGCTGACGGCGCGATGTACGCCGCCAAACGCAGCGGCGGGAACCAGGCTCGCCACGCGAGCCGGGCAGCCGGGACGAGCACGGCCAGGCAGACGCGAAGCGCCACTTCGTCGGCGGCTCCCGCTCGCGGTGCGTGATCGGCAAGGCCGTGGTCGCGGTCGGGCAGTATGTGTGGAATGAGCGGTGACGACAGTGTGGGCGCGGCAGACTTCCGTCGCGCATTGGCGCTCATCCAGCACGGCGAGCGCGGCGACGAAGCGGGCATGCGCGTCATCGTCGACGATGAAGTCATCCCGGCTGGCCGGCTGCCACAGCTGATCCGCGCCACCGTGTCGATCTTCTGGCAACTGGTGGCTCAGCTCTGCGACCCGGACGAAGTCGCCGAAATCGGCGAAACCCTGGCCTTGGCGTCGACCGACGACGAGATCGGTCTCGACCGTGACAACCGGCTCGTGGCCCGGATGTCCATGGCACAGCATTCGGGGGATCCCAGCGCCGAGTATGCGGTGCTCCGCGACGCCGCCACGGCGCCCGACGGTCTGATACGCCTCGCGCTCACCGCCGCCGGTGTCGTCTCCGCGATGCTGCCTCAGCTACGCACTGCCGCCGGCCGGCAGTTGATCAACAACTTGGCGATGCAAGCCCTGCGCGAGGAGAACAGTTGCTAAGTAGGCGCGGGACCGATTGATGCTCGTCGTACCCGATCGGCAAGGCGTCGTCACCGCGGACGAGGATTGGACTTCTAAATCCGCTGGCGCGCAACGTAACCGAGAGTGACCGTCAGGGGTCAATCGGGGTTCAGCCCGTCCTCTTCAAGGCGCTGGAAGGCCCGGACGGGGTCGTTGTGCCGGACTACCTCCTCGGCGACCTGCCACATGGGCCGCTTGCAGCGTTGTGACATTCTGCGCAGCACGTCCAAGGCTTGCTCGGTGTCGAGATCGAAGCGGTTCATGATGATGCCCGTGGCTTGCCAGACAACGGAATCCGCGGGCCAGACCGGGCGCGGGTGGGCGGTCGCAATCATTAAGTTGACCAATCAATTCAAAGCCGCCCCTGCAGACACCCCATTGTCCTCTGCCGATGTGGGGAATGGAAGGGCCCGGGTGGGCCGGACCGAAAAGGGGTAACCGCGTCCTAGCGCACGATTCGGAACCCGGGAAGGGAAGGACACGCCAGTGAGCGGTGCGAATAAAGCCCGGAACAAAGTCGACCAGATCACCGGCAAGGCCAAAGCGGCAATCGGTCGTGTGATGAACGATCCGTCGCTGGAAGCCGAGGGCAGGGCCGATCAGCGCGCGGCCCACCTGCGAGACGCCGGCGAAAAGGTCAAGGACGCCTTCCGGCCGCGACGCCGTCGGGCGACGCTTCGACGGCGTCGACAGGTCTAGCACGAAGTCACGGCCGGCTCGGCGGCGGACACGACGCAGCCGATTCGTTTTCCTCGGCTGCGAAAACGCTATCCCCGACGCGGCCCCGTAAAAGTGGACCTGAAAGGGCAAGATGTTCGCGTCGTGAACGGCGCATGAATTGTGGGTCGGCAGCGACGCCCCCGAAGCGCGCCAACGTGAGACTTATTGGGTGACTTCAACCCACGCGAACCACAAGCACGCCAAGTTTCTCAAGTCAGTGATCCGTTGGCTGGACGTCGGGTACCCGCAGGGCGTTCCCGGGCCGGACCAGGTGGCTCTGTTCGCCCTGCTCAGGAGCACACCGCTGACCCAGGATCAGCTGGAAGAAGTGGTGGAAAACGTCATCGCCAAGCACCGCGCCGAAGGCGACGGGCCGATCAGCAAGGACGAGATCGGCGAGTTCATCACCAAGACCACCCACCACGACCCCGGCCGGGAGAACATCATCCGGGTGGCCGCGACGCTGGCCGCCGCCGGCTGGCCGCTGGCCGGCATTGACGTCAGCGAAGTGTGCCCCGGCGACGAGCATGGCGAGGCCGCCGAGGAGGTCGCCTGCCGGCGAGAAGAGGCCGCCTCACAGGGTTGAGATGTCGATGACGAAGCGGTAGCGCACGTCGCTGGCGAGCACCCGCTCATAGGCCTCGTTGACGTAGGCCGCCTCGATCACCTCGATCTCGGGCGTCACGTCGTGCTCGGCGCAGAAGTCCAGCATCTCCTGCGTCTCGGCGATCCCACCGATGTTGGACCCCGACAGGCTGCGTCGCGCCAGCGCCAGCGGGAACGCCGGGACCTCCATGGGGTGCTCGGGGATGCCGAGCTCGACGAGCGTGCCGTCGACGTCGAGCAAGTTGAGGTAGTCCCCGAGGGGCAGGTTCGCCGACACCGTGTTCAGGATCAGGTCGAAGCTGCCGCGCAGGTTGCGGAAGGTATCGGGGTCGGCCGTCGCGTAGTAGTGGCTGGCGCCCAGCCGCAGGCCGTCCTCCATCTTCTTCAGCGACTGGGACAGCACGCTCACCTCGGCGCCCATCGCGGCGCCGAGTTTGACGCCCATGTGCCCCAGCCCGCCCAGGCCGATGATCGCCAGGCGGGTGTCCTTGCCGGCCTTCCAGTGCCGCAGCGGCGAGAACAGCGTGATGCCGGCGCACAGCAGCGGGGCCGCCTTGTCCAGCGGCAGCGAGTCGGGGATGCGCAGGACGAAGTTCTCGTCGACGACGATCGCCTGGCTGTAGCCGCCCTGCGTCGGCGTGCCGTCCTTGTCGATGGAGTTGTAGGTGAAGGTCGCGCCCGGCTTGCAGTACTGCTCGAGCCCGGCCTTGCAGCTGCTGCACTGGCCGCAGGAGTTCACCATGCAGCCCACGCCGACGTGGTCGCCCACCTTGTACTTCGTGACCGCGGAGCCCACGGCCGTTACCACGCCGGCGATCTCGTGGCCGACGACCACGGGATAATTCGGCACGCCCCATTCGCCTTTGGCGGTGTGGATGTCCGAGTGGCAGATCCCGGCAAACTTGATGTCGATGGCGACGTCGCGCGGGCCGGGGTCGCGGCGCTCGATGGTGGTCTTGGTCAGCGGTGCGGTCGCCGAGGTGGCGGCGTACGCCGAAACAGTGCTCATGAATATCCCTCTTCGAGTTTCGATGCGTCCTACGAAAGTTTAGCTAAGGTAATGTTCTCGGGCCAATTGGCGGGTGAGCTAGTTGATCGGGGCGTTGAGCAGGCGCAGGTCGTCGACGATGCCGCGGGCCGCGATCAGGCCCTCGCCGGTCTGCCATACCTCGTCGTTGACGACGTAGACCCGGTTGTCGTGATTGGCGGACAGCTTGCGCCAGGGGTTGCTGTCCAGCACGGTCGCCGCGC
Organism: Mycobacterium sp. E2327; assembly: GCF_001672675.1. Classification (NCBI taxonomy): domain Bacteria; kingdom Bacillati; phylum Actinomycetota; class Actinomycetes; order Mycobacteriales; family Mycobacteriaceae; genus Mycobacterium; species Mycobacterium sp. E2327. The sequence goes on along the minus strand of NZ_LZKE01000008.1, from coordinate 41,005 downwards.
GGTCCGCCGCGGCCGGGGTGGCGCATGACACATAGACCACGTCGGCGTCCGCGGCGGAGAGGTCCGGGTTTTTCGCGAGGTCGGCGTCGGTGGCGCCGATCTCGATGTAGGGCTTGTCGGTGAAGCGCTGGGCGGCCGGCCGGTCCACCCCGACGGCCCCGAGCACACTGGCCGGGAAGTTGTTGGCGCCGTACACCCGGATCGCGGTGGTGGTCAGCTGCACGATCGACGCTTGGAAATGCGACGCGTCGTGCGCCGTGCCGATCTGGGTGGCCCGCTGCGTGAACCCGGCGATCAGGGCGTCGACGGCGCCGGTGCGCGCGGTGGCGGCGCCGACGCCGCGCAGGTTGGCCTCCCAGGCCGCGCCGGGCGCCGCCGTGAACACGGTCGGGGCGATCGCGGCGAGCTGCGGGTAGAGCTTGGGGGTCAGGCCCTGCGATCCCAGGATCAGGTCGGGGTGGGCCGCGGCGATGCCGCCCAGGTCGGGATTGGTGCGGGTACCGACGCCCGGCAGGCCGTGCACCGCACCGCCCAGATACGACGGCTGGCCCGACGACCCGTCCGGCAGCGCGGCGGCGACCACCCGCGATTGCAGGCCGAGCGCGCACAGGGCGTCGAGCTGGTCACCGGAGAGCACCACGATGCGCTGCGGCTCCGCGGGAACGGCGACCGTGTCGGGGGTGACGCCGGCGGCGTTGCGGGCCTGCCGGGTGGGCGGCCCCGGATCGGCCGCGGCCGCGTCGCGCGGGCACGACTCGTCGGGCTTGCGGTCGTTTCCCAGCACGCCGGCGCCCGCGATCTGGGTGGTGGGCGTGATCAGGGACCGGGTCGATGCGTTGCTGCCCGAGCCGCCGCCACCGCATGCGCCGCAGGCCAGGACGGCCACGGCCAGAACCGCTGCGGCCACGGTCGATCGCCTTGCCAGCACGGGTCCGACGCTAACATCCGGCGACTTCGCAGCCATTTACGACAGTTTGTAGGACTGCCCCTGACGGCGAGTTGTCGGAAGGATAAGATTTCGGAGCAATACTGGGTTCGGGCCCTGTCCGATACGGATGTTTGGAGGAGCTGTTGACAGCCGAAGCCCCCCCGTTGGGAGAACTCGAGGCCGTCCGTCCGTTCCCGGCCCGGACGGGTCCCAAAGGGAACCTCGTCTACAAGCTGATCACCACCACCGATCACAAGATGATCGGCATCATGTACTGCGTCGCCTGCTTCATCTTCTTCTTCCTGGGCGGGTTCCTGGCGCTGTTGATGCGCAGCGAGCTGGCGTCGCCGGGCCTGCAGTTCTTCTCGAACGAGCAGTTCAACCAGCTATTCACCATGCACGGCACGATCATGCTGCTGTTCTATGCGACCCCGATCGTGTTCGGCTTCGCCAACCTGGTGCTGCCGCTGCAGATCGGCGCGCCGGACGTCGCCTTCCCGCGGCTGAACGCGTTTTCGTTCTGGCTGTTCCTGTTCGGCGCGCTGATCGCGACCGCCGGGTTCATCACGCCGGGCGGGGCGGCGGACTTCGGCTGGACCGCCTACACCCCGCTGTCCGATGCGATCCATTCGCCCGGCGCCGGCGGTGACCTGTGGATCATGGGCCTCGCGGTCGCCGGCCTGGGCACCATCCTGGGCGCGGTCAACATGATCACCACTGTGGTCTGCATGCGCGCGCCGGGGATGACGATGTTCCGGATGCCGATCATGACCTGGAACATCTTGGTGACGTCGATCCTGGTGCTGATCGCCTTCCCGCTGCTGACGGCGGCGCTGTTCGGTCTGGCCGCCGACCGTCACCTGGGCGCGCACGTCTACGACCCGGCCAACGGCGGAGTCCTCTTGTGGCAGCACCTGTTCTGGTTCTTCGGCCACCCCGAGGTGTACATCATCGCGCTGCCATTCTTCGGCATCGTGTCCGAGATCATCCCGGTGTTCTCCCGCAAGCCGATCTTCGGTTACACCACGCTGGTGTACGCGACGCTGTCGATCGCGGCGCTTTCGGTCGCGGTGTGGGCGCACCACATGTTCGCCACCGGAGCCGTTCTGCTGCCGTTCTTTTCGTTCATGACGTATCTGATCGCGGTGCCCACCGGGATCAAGTTCTTCAACTGGATCGGCACGATGTGGAAGGGCCAGTTGACCTTTGAGACGCCGATGCTGTTCTCGATGGGCTTCATGGTCACGTTCCTGCTGGGCGGCCTGACCGGCGTGCTGCTGGCCAGCCCGCCGCTGGACTTCCACGTCAGCGACAGCTATTTCGTGGTCGCGCATTTCCACTACGTGCTGTTCGGCACCATCGTGTTCTCCACCTTTGCCGGCATCTACTTCTGGTTCCCGAAGATGACCGGCCGGCTGCTGGACGAGCGGCTGGGTAAGCTGCACTTCTGGCTGACGTTCATCGGCTTTCACACCACGTTCCTGGTGCAGCACTGGCTGGGCGATCAGGGCATGCCGCGCCGCTACGCCGACTACCTGCCCACCGACGGCTTCACCACCCTCAACGTGATCTCGACGATCGGCGCCTTCACCCTGGGCGCGTCGATGTTCCCGTTCGTGTGGAACGTGTTCAAGAGCTGGCGCTACGGCGAGGTCGTGACGGTCGACGACCCGTGGGGTTACGGCAACTCGCTGGAGTGGGCGACCAGCTGCCCGCCGCCGCGGCACAACTTCACCGAGCTGCCCCGAATCCGTTCGGAGCGCCCGGCATTCGAGCTGCACTATCCGCACATGGTGGAGCGGCTGCGCGCCGAGGCGCACGTCGGCCGCCACGCGACGGCGCTCGAGTCGCCGAAGGGCTTCGGTCCGCGGACCGAACCCGATCGCTCGACCGCCGACCAGTAGCGGCGGCTGCCGGGAGTGAACTCACCACTCAAGGTGTCGGTGCTGATCACCGTCACCGGCGTGGATCAGCCGGGCGTGACGTCGGCGCTGTTCGAGGTGCTGTCGCGGCACGGGGTGGAGTTGCTCAACGTCGAACAGGTGGTGATCCGCGGGCGCCTGACGCTCGGGGTCCTGCTGTGTTGTCCGCCCGAGGTCGCCGACGGCCCGGCGCTGCGGGATGACGTCGAATCCGCCATTCGCGCAAAGGGTCTCGACGTCAGCATCGAACCCAGCGACGACGTCCCGATCATCCGGGATCCGTCGACCCACACCATCTTCGTGCTCGGCCGTCCGATCACGGCCCGGGCGTTCGGCGCGGTGGCGCGGGAGGCGGCGGCGCTGGGCGTCAACATCGACCTCATTCGCGGTGTCTCCGATTACCCGGTGACCGGCCTAGAGTTGCGGGTGTCGGTGCCGGCGGGCGCCGACGGGCCGCTGCGCAACACGCTGTCGCGCGTCGCCGGCGACGAGCGCGTCGACATCGCCGTCGAGGGCTACAGCCTGGAGCGGCGCGCCAAGCGGCTCATCGTGTTCGACGTCGACTCGACGCTGGTTCAGGGTGAGGTCATCGAGATGCTGGCCGCGCGGGCGGGCGCGCAGGGCGCGGTCGCCACGATCACCGAGGCCGCCATGCGCGGCGAGCTCGACTTCGCGCAGTCGCTCGAGCAGCGGGTGGCGACCTTGAAAGGCCTGCCCGCCACGGTGATCGACGAGGTCGCCGCCCAGTTGGAGCTGATGCCCGGCGCCCGCACGACGCTGCGCACGCTGCGGCGCTTGGGTTTTCGCTGTGGCGTCGTCTCCGGCGGCTTCCGGCGGATCATCGAACCGCTGGCGGAGGAGCTGGCGCTGGACTACGTCGCCGCCAACGAGCTGGAGATCGTCGACGGGACGCTCACCGGGCGGGTCACCGGACCGATCATCGATCGGGCCGGCAAGGCGCAGGCCCTGCGGGAATTCGCGCAGCAGGCCGGGGTGCCGATGGAGCAGACCGTCGCGGTCGGTGATGGCGCCAACGACATCGACATGCTTGCCGCTGCCGGGCTGGGGGTGGCGTTCAACGCCAAACCGGCGCTGCGCGAGGTCGCCGACGCGTCGTTGAGCCACCCCTACCTGGACACGGTGCTGTTTCTGCTCGGCGTGACGCGCAGCGAGATCGAGGCCGCCGACGCGGTCGACGGCCAGGTGCGCCGCGTGGAGATCCCGCCGGATTAGTGGTGACCGCGGTACGGCACGATGAGCGGGTGCCCGAAAACGGAAGTCGGCTGTGAAGCCCGAGGATTCGAGAGAATCCGAGGGTGGAACCGACCAAGCTAACGAGGCAGCGGACCCCGATCTGCTGATCGACTTCAGGAACGTGTCGCTGCAGCGCGATGGACGCACCCTGGTCGGACCGCTGGATTGGGCCGTGGAACTCGACGAACGCTGGGTGATCATCGGCCCCAACGGCGCGGGCAAGACGTCGTTGCTGCGCATCGCCGCCGCGAGCGAGCACCCGTCGTCGGGCGTGGCGTTCGTGCTCGGCGAGCGGCTGGGCCGGGTCGACGTGTCGGAGCTGCGGTCGCGGATCGGGCTGAGCTCGTCGGCGCTGGCGCAGCGGATCCCCACCGACGAAGTCGTGCGCGACCTCGTGGTCTCGGCGGGCTACGCGGTGTTGGGTCGTTGGCGCGAGCGCTACGAGGACGTTGACTACCGCCGGGCGATCGACATGCTGGAAAGCCTTGGCGCCGAGCACCTCGCGGACCGCACCTACGGCACGCTGTCGGAGGGGGAGCGCAAGCGGGTGCTGATCGCCCGCGCGTTGATGACCGACCCCGAGCTGCTGCTGCTCGACGAGCCCGCCGCCGGCCTGGACCTGGGCGGCCGGGAGGAGCTGGTGGCCCGGCTGGCCGACCTGGCCGCGGACCCCGACGCGCCGGCGCTGGTGCTGGTCACCCACCACGTCGAGGAGGTGCCGCCCGGCTTCAGCCACTGCATGCTGCTGTCGGAGGCCCGGGTGGTCGCGGCGGGCCTGCTGTCCGACGTGCTGACCGCCGAGAACCTGTCCGCGGCGTTCGGCCAGTCGATCGCCCTGGACGTCGTCGACGGGCGCTATTTCGCCCGGCGAGTCCGCACCCGCGCGGCCCACCGGAGGCAGCTATGAGCACACCGCAGGATCCGCCGCCCCTGGTCCCGCGGCCGGCGGCGACCGTGATGCTGGTCCGTGACGACCCGGAGGGCTCAGAAACCGGGTTAGAGGTCTTCCTGATGCGCCGGCACGCCAAGATGGAGTTCGCCGCGGGGACGATGGTGTTCCCCGGCGGCGGCGTCGACGACCGCGACCGCAACGCCGACATCGCCTGGGCGGGGCCGCCGCCGCAGTGGTGGGCGCAGCGGTTCGGCATCGAACCCGACCTGGCCGAGGCGCTGGTCTGCGCCGCCGCGCGGGAGACGTTCGAGGAATCGGGGGTGCTGTTCGCGGGACCGGCCGGAGACCCGGACGGGATCGTCGGCGACGCGTCGGTGTACGGCGACGCGCGCCGCGCGCTGGCCGACGGGACGCTGTCCTTCGCCGACTTCCTGCGCCGCGAGAACCTGGAACTGCGCTCGGACCTGCTGCGGCCGTGGGCGAACTGGGTGACCCCGGAGGCCGAGCGCACCCGCCGCTACGACACCTACTTCTTTGTCGGGGCGCTGCCGGAGGGGCAGCGGGCCGACGGGCGCAACACCGAGTCCGACCGCGCGGGCTGGACGACGCCGCAGGCCGCCATCGACGACTTCGCCCACGGCCGGTGCTTCCTGCTGCCGCCGACCTGGACGCAGTTGGACTCGCTGACCGGCCGCACGGTCGCCGACGTGCTGGCCGTCGAGCGCCAGATCGTCACCGTGCAGCCGCACCTCGAAATCCGGGGCGACAACTGGATTTTCGAGTTCTTCGACTCCGACCGCTACCACCAGGCCCGCGAGGCGGGCGGCATGGGGTGGCGGCATTGAGGGAATTCGTCAGCGTCGTGGTCAGCGACGGGTCGCGCGACGCCGGCCTGGCCATGTTGCTGCTGTCGCGGCCGCCCACCAACGCGATGACGCGGCAGGTCTATCGCGAGGTCGTGTCCGCGGCCGACGAGCTGGGGCGCCGCGACGATGTCGCCGTCGTGATCCTGTTCGGCGGCCACGAAATCTTCTCCGCCGGCGACGACGCGCCCGAGCTGCAAACGCTGACCGCGGGCGAGGCGCAGACCGCGGCCCGGGTGCGACAGGAAGCCCTGGACGCCGTCGCGGCGATCCCCAAGCCGACCGTGGCCGCGATCACCGGCTACGCGCTGGGCGCCGGCCTGGCCCTGGCCCTGGCCGCGGACTGGCGGGTCAGCGGCGACAACGTCAAGTTCGGTGCCACCGAGATCCTGACCGGCCTGGTGCCCGGCGGCGGGGCGATGACCCGGCTGGCCCGCGTCACCGGCGCGAGCCGGGCCAAGGAGCTGGTGTTCAGCGGGCGCTTCTTCGACGCCGAGGAGGCCCTGGCGCTGGGCCTGATCGACGAGATGGTGGCCCCCGACGACGTCTACGACGCCGCGGCGGCGTGGGCGCGCCGCTTCCTCGACGGGCCGGCGCACGCGATCGCTGTGGCCAAGGCCAGAATCAACGCCGTTTTCGATCGGTCACCCGACGCCGATTAGGCTGCCCTGCATGACGACGAGTACCGGGATCTCAGGCGACGCCGTTCCCAACCCGCATGCCACCGCCGAGCAGGTGGAGGCGGCGCGGCATGACAGCAAGCTGGCCCAGGTTCTCTACCACGACTGGGAAGCGGAGAACTACGACGAGAAATGGTCGATTTCCTACGACCAGCGGTGCGTCGAGTACGCCCGGGACTGCTTCGACGCCACCGTGCCGGACCAGGTGCTCAGGGAGCTGCCCTATGATCGGGCGCTCGAATTAGGTTGCGGGACCGGCTTTTTCCTGCTCAACCTGATCCAGTCCGGGGTGGCGCGGCGCGGGTCGGTCACCGACCTGTCGCCCGGCATGGTCAAGGTCGCCACCCGCAACGGCCAATCGCTGGGCCTGGACATCGACGGCCGCGTCGCCGACGCCGAGGGCATCCCGTACGAGGACAACACCTTCGACCTGGTCGTCGGCCACGCGGTGCTGCACCACATCCCCGACGTGGAGCTCTCGCTGCGCGAGGTGGTCCGGGTGCTGCGTCCCGGCGGCCGGTTCGTCTTCGCCGGCGAGCCGAGCAATGCCGGCGAGGTCTACGCCCGCGCCCTCTCGACGCTGACCTGGCGGGTCGTCACCAACGTCACCCGGTTGCCCGGCCTGCGCGGCTGGCGGCGCCCGCAGGCCGAGCTGGACGAGTCGTCGCGCGCGGCGGCGCTGGAGGCGCTGGTCGACCTGCACACGTTCGCGCCGGGAGACCTGGAGCGGATGGCGGAGGGTGCCGGCGCCGTCGACGTCCGGACCGCCACCGTCGAGTTCACCGCCGCGATGCTGGGCTGGCCGCTTCGCACGTTCGAGTGCGCGGTCCCGCCGGGGCGGCTGGGCTGGGGCTGGGCGAAATTCGCCTTCAACGGCTGGAAGACGCTGAGCTGGGTGGACGCCAACGTGTGGCGGCACGTGGTGCCGAAGGGCTGGTTCTACAACGTGATGGTCACGGGGGTCAAACCCTCCTGAGTGGGCGCCGCCCGGCGACGATGCAGGCCGCGCAGCGGCGTGAGGAGGAGTCGGGCAATCGAAATCAGCACCGATGACGTCAGCTACCTGCGCTCGGAACCGGGTGCCGCGGCCCTGGCGGCCGTCGCCGAACTCGAGCTGACCGACGCGACGCGGGTCGCCGACATCGCGGCCGTGCGCACCCGGTTCGGTGACCGGGCGCCGGTGCTGGTCGAGACGACGTTGCTGCGTCGCCGCGCCTTGGACAAACTCGGGCAGCTGGAGGTCTCCGGCTGGTTGTTCACCGACGAGGCGCTGCAGCAGGCCACCGCCGCGCCGGTGGCGTTGCACCGCGCGTCGCGGCTGGCCCAGGCGGGCGTGGCGGTGCACGACGCGACCTGTTCGATCGGCACCGAGCTGGCCGCGCTGCGCGCCGCGGGTGTGCGCGCGGTGGGCAGCGACATCGACGCGGTGCGCCTCGCGATGGCGCGGCACAACCTGGGCGCCGCGATCGGCCTGTGCCGCGCCGACGCGCTGCACCCGGTGACCCGCGACACGGTGGTGCTGGTCGACCCGGCGCGCCGCCTCGGGGGACGGCGGCGGATGCGCGTCGACGACTACGCACCCGCCCTGGGCCGGGTGCTGGACACCTACTCCGACCGTGACCTCGTCGTAAAGTGCGCCCCTGGAATAGATTTCGACGAACTGAGCCGTCTCGGTTTCGACGGCGAAATCGAGGTGACGTCGTATCAGGGGTCGGTGCGGGAAGCGTGCCTGTGGCCGGCCGGGCTGTCGCGGGCGGGGGTGCGCCGGCGGGCGAGCGTCCTAGATCGCGGGGAACAGCTCACCGACACCGAACCGGACGACTGCCCGGTGGGCGCGCCCGGGCGGTGGATCGTCGACCCGGACGGAGCCGTCGTGCGGGCCGGTCTCGTGCGCCACTACGCCGCCCGGCACGGGCTATGGCAACTCGACCCCGAGATCGCCTACCTGTCCGGGGACCGGCTGCCGCCGGGGGTCCGGGGTTTCGAGGTGCTCGAGCAGCTGGCGTTCGACGAGCGCCGGCTGCGGCAGGCCCTGGCGGCGCTGGGCTGCGGGGCGCTCGAGATCCTGGTCCGCGGGGTGCGCGTCGACCCCGACGCGCTGCGGCGCCGGCTGCGTCCGCGCGGAGACCGGCCGCTGTCGGTTGTCATCACCCGCATCGGCGCCGGGGCCGCCGGCCGCGCGACCGCCTTCGTCTGCCGGGCGTCCCGGTAGGCTGGCTGCGTCACACCTGGTAGGCGCCCCGCCCTAAATCTCGCGAGGACAATTCACGATGCGTTACCTGATAGCGGCCGCGGTGCTGGCTGCCGCGGTGGCTTTTATGGTCCCGGCGGGCGCGGAACCGGCGTCGTGCGCCAGCCTGGGCGGCACCGTGGAGGCCGGCCAGATGTGTCAGGTGCACGCCACCGGCCCCACCTACATGCTGAACATGACGTTCCCCGCCGACTACCCCGACGAGCAGGCGCTGGTCGACTACCTCACGCAGAACCGCGACGGGTTCGTCAACGTCGCGCAGGGCTCCGGCACGCGCGACCAGCCCTACCAAATGGAGGCCACCACCGAGCAACACACCGCCGGACAGCCGCCGCACAACACCCGCAGCGTCGTGCTGAAGTTCTTCCAGGACCTGGGCGGTTCCCGGCCGACCACCTGGTACAAGGCGTTCAACTACAACCTGGGGGCCAAGCAGCCCATCACCTTCGACAACCTGTTCGCGCCGGGCACGACGCCGCTGGACAGCATCTTTCCCATCGTCCAGCGTGACCTGAACCGGCAAAACCCGCTGGGCGCGGTGATCTTGCCGTCGACCGGGCTCGACCCGTCGCACTACCAGAACTTCGCGATCACCGACGACCAGCTGATCTTCTACTTCGCCCCCGGCGAGATGCTGCCGTCGTTCGGCGGCCCCACCCAGGCGCAGGTGCCGCGCAGCGCCATCCCGCCGCTCGCCGTGTGAGTCCTGGGCGGCGACACGCCGACGCGCGTCGCCCCAGCCGCACAAGCAAAGCCGCGAATTCGCACTCGAAGGTGTAGCCGGCTCAGACGGGCCCGGCCAGCGTCTCGATCGCCGCGGCGCCGATCGCCAGCACGACCTGCGCCACACAACCGACGATCGGGACGAAAAAGGCCGTTCGGCGCCGGATGAGCAGGGCCACCGCGACGGCGACGTCGGCGACCAGGACGGCGGCGCCGCCCCAGACCCCCAGCATCATGGCGCGGTCGATCCAGGCGGGGTCGCCGCACTTGACGGCGCCGCACGGGTCGGTGCCCATCACGAACAGGCCCAGCAGCACATACGTCGCCGCCAGCAGCAATCCGTGCACGATGAGCAGGACGACGGTCGCGACGACGTCGGCGGGGCGGCTGCGCGCGCTCATGCCGGCCCGAATCCATAGACCTGACCGTCGCTGGTGGCGGCCACCACCCGGCGATCGTTGCCCACCGACACCCCGACGGGATACCCGCTGGCCGCCGGAAGCGGATAGCTGCCCAGCGTGCGCCCGTTGCCCGGATCGAACACCAGCACCGACATCCCGGGCGCGCCGTCCGCGGGTGGACCGCCGACGACCACGTACCCGGCGCCGCCGCCGGCCAGGCTCGACGACGACAGCGGCGTCGCGTCGTCGCGGCGCCACGCCGGGTCGGCGTGATCCCCGGCGTCCTTGAACGCCGCCAGCCGCGTGTCGGGGCCGCCGCCCGACACGATCAGCCCCTGCGGGGTGACCGCGGGCGGCGTCTGCGCCAGAAAGCCAAGTGGCGCAGACCATTTCGGCTTCCCGTCGGCCGCGTGCAGGGCCCACAGCCGTTGGTCGCGGCCGTTGACGTAGACGGTCGAGCCGTCGGCGGACAGCACCGGGCTGGCGATGACACCGGCGCCGACGGCGTCGCTGGTCCAGTCCCGGGTGATGAGCGGCGTCTGGCCCGGGTGGTACTTCAGCCCGACCAGCCCGGCGGCCGGGGCGCCGGGCTGCCAGACGCCGAGCACCGCGGTCCCGTTGACCGGTGAGTAGGCCGGAGCCGCGGCGACCGGGCAGCCCGGCCGGGCGGGCGCGCAATCGGCCAACCCGCGCGTCGCGTCGGTGGGGTCGACGCCCTCGACCAGATCGAGTGGGCTGCCGACCACCTCGCCGCGGTGCGAGTCGAAAACCAGCACCTGTCCCAGGTGCGTGGTGACGAGCAGCTGGCCGTGGCCCAGAAACCTTGGGGTGGTGGGCATCCCGATCACGGGCTGGCGCCACCGCGTCCACTGGGTCACCGGAAACGAGAAGAAGGTGCCCGGCTGGCCGACGTACAGGTTGTCGAAGCCGTCGAACAGCGGGCCGGCGAAGCCGCCGCCCTGCACCAGCCGCACACACCAGCGTTGGCGGCCGTTGTTATTGGCCTCCCACTCCATCAGCGAACAGCCGGCCGGGGTCTGCGCGTTCACCGCGAGATAGCTGCGCGCGCTCAGCGCGGCGCCGGACCCGAGGCTGCCCTTGACCGACCGCGTCCACTGCAGCGACAGCTTGGTGGCGCCGCCGGTCGCGGTGTAGCTGCTGTTGGCGGCGTCGCCGTATTGCGCCGGCCAGCCCTGCGCGGGCGAGGCGTCCACCCACGAGTCGGTGTTGCCGCAGCCGCCGAGCCCGACCGCGAGCCCGGCCGCCAAGGCGGCGCACGAGCCACGCCGAAGCCCACGCAGGAGATGTCGGGCAAGCACCTCGGGTTTCCAAGTCCTTCTACGTTGCGGGGCAGCGAGCGAGTACAGGTGAGGGTAACCCCTGACGGCTCCGATAGGCTTTCCGGCCATGACGAGCATGTGGAATGCTCCGCTTCACCGCCGCTGGCGTGGATCGAACCTGCGCGACCCCCGCCAGGCCAAGTTCCTCACGCTGGCCTCGCTGAAGTGGGTGCTGGCCAACCGGGCCTACACCCCGTGGTACCTGGTGCGCTACTGGCGGCTGCTGAAATTCAAGCTGGCCAACCCGCACATCATCACCCGCGGCATGGTGTTTTTGGGCAAGGGCGTGGAGATCCACGCGACACCGGAGCTGTCGGAGATGGAGATCGGCCGCTGGGTGCACATCGGCGACAAGAACACCATCCGCGCGCACGAGGGCTCGCTGCGGTTCGGCGACAAGGTGGTGCTCGGCCGCGACAACGTCATCAACACCTACCTCGACATCGAGCTCGGCGATTCGGTGTTGATGGCCGACTGGTGCTACGTCTGCGATTTCGATCACCGCATGGACGACATCAACATGCCGATCAAGGATCAGGGCATCGTCAAGTCCCCGGTCCGGATCGGGCCGGACACCTGGGTCGGGGTCAAGGTGACCGTGCTGCGCGGCACCTCCGTCGGGCGGGGCTGCGTGCTGGGGTCGCACGCGGTGGTGCGCGGCGTCATCCCCGACTACTCGATCGCGGTCGGCGCACCGGCCAAGGTGGTCAAGAACCGCCAGCTGTCCTGGGAGAGCTCGGCCGCGCAGCGCGCCGAACTGGCGGCCGCGCTGGCGGATATCGAACGCAAGAAGGCGGCGCGCTAGCCCGCTTTATTCGGGATGATCGTCGACCTTGTAGTCGAAGCTGACGTCGCCCGCGTCGACGCCGGTGACGGTGACCGCAATGCCGTACTTCTGTCCGCCGTCGGTGAGCTCGCAGCGCAGCGTCGCGCCCTCGACGCCCTTCAGGTTGTCCGGGCACGTCACCGAGTCGGGCTTGCGGCCGACTTGCTGGGTCAGCTTGTTGCTGAGGATCTTCGCGACCTGGTTCTTGTCGACCGTCTCGACCATGTCGAACTTGACGTCGTTGCCGTTGACGCTGGTCACCGTGACGTTGACGTTGAAGGTCTGGTCTTTGACCTTCATCGTGCAGTTGAGCTGCGCCCCGACCGAGGCCGGCAGGTCGTTCGGGCAGTCGACCGATTCGGGCTTGTTGCCGGCGGCGTCGGTCAGCTTGGCGGTGATCTGGTTGGCGACGTCGCCCTTGCTGACGGCGTGCTTCGATGAGACCGAACACGAACAGGCGCCGGCGCCGGCCATCACCCCGGCGGCCGCGCCCGCCACCAACAACGTCCGAACGATCGAGCGAGCCATGGCGCCTCCCGTGGGCGAAATCGACGACAACTGTGAGTCGGCTGATAATTGCATGCCAACCAGCTTCGGGTCCAAGGAATCGCTCAGATGCTGTGATAGCGCCTTAAGGCTTCGGCGCGTTCGGCGCCGTGGTCGACGATCGGTGCCGGGTATCCCTGCGGCCGTTCGCCTTTCCGCAGGTGCGGGTCGTCGGCTCCGCGCAATTCGGGAACCCAGCGCCGGATGTAGTCGCCGGACGGATCGAACTTCTCGCCCTGCGTGGTCGGGTTGAAGACCCGGAAGTACGGGGCCGCGTCGGTGCCCGATCCGGCGCACCACTGCCAGCCGTGCTGGTTGTTGGCCATGTCGCCGTCGACGAGCTGATCCAGGAACCATTCGGCGCCCCACTGCCACGGCAGGTGAAGGTCCTTGACCAGAAACGACGCGGTGATCATCCGGACCCGGTTATGCATGAAGCCGGTCTCGCGAAGCTGGCGCATTCCGGCGTCGACGATGGGAAACCCGGTTCGGCCGGACGTCCAGGCCTCGAAGCGGCGCTTGGCGTCGGGCCCCGTGTCGGTGGGGATGTCGTCGAACCGCGCGTTCCAGTTGCGCCACGCGCTGGCCGGCCGGTGGAACAGCACGTCGGCGTAGAAGTCGCGAAATGCCAACTCCCGCAGGAAGGCTTGCGCGCCGGCGCCACGCAGGTCGAGGTCGGCGACCATGGTGCGGGGATGGATGCAGCCGAATTTCAGGTACGCCGACATCCGGCTGGTGCCCGCCAGGTCCGGCCGATCGCGGTCCTGGCCGTAGCGCTGTAACGCGTTGTCCACGAACGACTTCCAGAGCCGGCGCGCCGAGGCCTCGCCCGCCGCCACGTCGAGCGCGGCGCCGGGGTCGGGGATCTCGCACTGCTCGATCCCCAGCCGCCCCGGGTCGAGCCAGCGCGCGGAGGCGGCGCCCGATTTCGCCGGCGTCCGCCAGCCGACGTCGCGCCACTGGCGCAAAAACGGTGTGAACACCTGATAAGGGGAGCCGTCCTGCTTCGTGACGCGCCCGGGTGAAACCAGGTACGGCGAGCCCGTCGCCACCAACGGCACGGAATCCAGTGCTGCGCCGACACGTTGGTCGCGGCGCCTTCCGTAGGGCGCGAAATCCTCCGAGATGTGCACCGAGGAGGCGCCGATCTCCTTGGCGATGCGGGGGATCAACGTCTCGGGCCGTCCGCGGGTCACCAGCAGCCGACCGTCGAGGTCGTCGCGCAGGCGGCGCAGCGAGTCACCCAAGAATTGCAGCCGGCGCCGCCCCGACGAGGCCTCCAGCCTCGGATCGAGGACGAAGCAGGCGAGCACTTCCTCGCCGCTTTGGGCGGCGGCGGCCAGTGCGGGGTGATCGCGCAACCGCAGGTCGCGGCGAAACCATAACAGCGTCGGCATGATTCAGCGGTTGAGCCGCCAGATGTGGGTGGACAGGACGGTGGCGAAGGCGCACCACAGCGGGTAGGGGGACAGTGCTGCTCCGGCCTTGCCGTCCGCCCGCGCGGCCCGGCGCGCGAGGTCGGCGCTGCTGACTGCCAGCACCGCGGCGCCGAGCGCGGAGGCGCCGAGCTTGTGATAGCGGAAGAACAGCCAGCTCCATCCGGCGTTCAGCGACAGGTTCAGCCCGAGCGCCGCGGCGTAGCGGCGCGCCTCGTCGTGCCGCCCGGCCGCGCGCAACCGGTCGATGGCCACCGCGGACGTCGCCGCGATATCGGTGTACAGCGCGGTCCAGACGACGGGGAAGGCGACGCCGGGCGGCTGATAGGGCGGCTTGCGAAGCCGGGAGTACCAGGCGGGCACGCGGTTTGGGCTGGCGATGCTTCCGGTGCCGGCGGCAACGGCGACGGCCAGGGCCGTCGCGGCCACGGTCGAAGGTTTCACGCTGTGCTTCCTTTCGGTTGGGTGGGATCGGTGGGCCACCAGATGCGGTCGCCGATAAGGGTGAACAGCGCGGGGATGACCAGGGTGCGCACGACGAAGGTGTCGAGCAGGATGCCGAGACCGACGATGATGCCCAGCTGCGTCAGCACGATCAAGGGCAGGATCCCCAGCACGCAGAAGACGGCCGCCAAGACGATGCCCGCGCTGGTGATGACGCCGCCGGTGGCCGATACCGCGCGCACCATGCCGTCGCGCGCGCCGTGGCGCGCGGCCTCCTCCCGAGCGCGGGTGACCAGGAAGATGGTGTAGTCCACGCCGAGGGCGGCCAAGAAGAGGAACGCGTACAGCGGGGTGCTGTTGTCCAGCGCGGGGAAACCGAAGACGTGCGCGCTGGCCCAACCGCCGAGGCCCAGCGCGGCGAGCGCGCCGAGAATCGTCGCGGCGAGCAGGGTCGGCGGCGCCAGGGCCGATCGCAGCAGCGCATACAAAACGGCCAGGATCACCGCCAGAATCGCCGGGATCAGCACCCGCCGATCGTGCGCGGCGGCGTCGCGGACGTCCAGCGCCTGCGCGTCGGCGCCGCCGACCAGCGCTGCGGGAGCGGCGGCCCTGGTCGAATCCCGCAGCGCGGTCACGATTTCGAAGGCGCGGCCGGATGACGGCGGCGCGTCGATCACGACGGACCACTTGGTCAACCCGGTCGTCGACCGCCCCGTCTCGGACGCCGACACCACACCGGGTGTGGAATCGATCGCCCGCTGCACCCGGCCCGCGTCGGCGGAAGGCGCCATCACCAGCGTGGGGCCGGACACACCGCCCGGAAAGTGCTCCGCCACAATCTGATACCCGCACACCGAGTCGGCCCGGACCCGGAACTGCTCGATCTGCGACAAGCCGACCCGGGTGCCCAGCAGGCCGGTCGCGAGCACCGCCAGCAGCGCCACCGCGAACGCCGCCACCACGGCCGGACGCCGGGCCACCCATTGCGCGACTGCGTGCCACGGCCCCGAATCGAGCGTGGCACCGTCACCCGCCCGCGGGACGAAGGGCCAGAACAAGCGGCGTCCGCACAGGGCGAGCACCGGCGGCAGCACCACCAGGACCGACAGCGCCGCGACCGCGAGGCCGCACGCCGCCAGGGCGCCCAGGCTGCGGGTACTGGGTGTCAGCGCGAACAGGAGGGTCAGCAACGCCAGCACCACCGTGGCGTTGCTGGCGAGGATGGCCGGTCCGGCCATCCGCACCGCCCTCCGCAGCGCCTGTCGATGCTCGGGGTGGCACGAAAGCTCTTGCCGGTAGCGGGAAATCAGCAGCAGCGCGTAGTTGGTGCCGGCGCCGAACACCAGCACGCTGGTGATCCCGGAGGTGGCACCGTCGAAGCTGAGCCCGGTCAGTGCCGCGACCCCGGTGCCGACCGCCGCTGCGACTCGGTCGGCGAACCCGATCACCAGCAGGGGCGCCATCCACAGCAGCGGTGAACGGTAGGTCGCGATCAGCAGCAGTGCCACCACCGACGCCGTCACCGCCAGCAGGGTGATGTTGGCGTCGGTGAACGCGTTGGCGATGTCGGCGCCGAAGGCCGGACCCCCGGTGACAAAAGCATGAAGGCCGGCGGGCAGGCCGTCGCTCGCCGCGGCGCGAAGGGCCACCACCGCGTCGTTCAAGGCCAGCCCGGACAGGCGGGCGTCCACCGCGACCGTGCCGATGGCCGCCCTGCCGTCGGCCGAGACGACGACCGGTGCGGGGTCGGCGTCGTGGCCCTGCCCGCGCATCCGGTCGTGGGCAGCTTGGGCGGCACCGACGTCCGGCGGGCCCAGCACCGCGCCGTCGGCGCGGCTGACCACGAGGATCAGCGGGCTGCGGTCGCCACCCGGGAACTGCCGGGACAGCGCGTCGACCTTCGCGGAATCGGACGCCGAAGGCACCGACAGCGGCGCCCGGCCCGCCGCCGCGTTTCCGCCGATGAGCACCATGAAGCCAATACCCAGCAGGAGCGCGGCCAATCCGGTCAGCCAGGAACGCCGGCCCGTTACGGCAGCGGCGAGGGCGTCCCAACTCACGATCGCGAGTATTTCAGTCACTTAACCATTAATCAAGTTAACAATCTCGGTTTGGCGCGGTATGCTGCGATTCTGATGGAAGCCACCACCGACCGTGTTCAGCTCGAGGCGCTGATCGCGGCCGACGCGCGTGCCCTGACCGCCGAATCCGACCAGATGGGTCGCGTCTTCGCCGCGGCGCACCAGTTGGGCCCCAGCGACTTTCGCGCCTTGCTGCATATTCTGGTGGCCGAGACGGCGGGAGCCCCGCTGACCTCGGGGGAGTTACGTCAGAAGATGGGCCTGTCGGCGGCGGCGATCACCTACCTGGTGGAGCGGATGATCAATTCCGGGCACATTCGCCGCGACACCCACGCCGAGGACCGCCGAAAGGTCATCCTGCGCTACTCGGATCCCGGGCTGGACACCGCCCGCTCGTTCTTCACCCCCCTGGGACTGCACACCCGAGCCGCGCTGGGCGACCTGTCCGACGAGGACCTGGCCGCGGCCCACCGGGTCTTCACTGCGCTGATTGCCGCAATGCGCCACTTTCAGAGCGAATTGAGTTGAGCTCCCTGAACGTTCGGCGGTGCCACCGCGCCAGCGAGTCGGGCGCCCACCAGTTCCGGCCGCCCAGCACGTGCATGAAGGCCGGAACCAGCAGCATCCGCACCAGCGTCGCGTCGACCAGGACCGCGATGGTCAGGCCCACTCCGAACATGCGCATGAAGGACACCCCGGCGGAAGTCAGGGCCGCGAACGAGATCGACATCAGCAGCGCCGCGGCGGTGATCACCCTGCCGGTGCGCGCCAGACCCAGCGCGATGCTTTCGTCGTTGTCCGCGCGCGTACGGGGTGAGTCCAGCCAGTACTCGCGGATCCGGGAAAGCAGGAACACTTCGTAATCCATCGACAACCCGAACGCGATGCAGAACATCAGCACCGGGACGTTCGCCGCCAGCGTGCCGGTCGACGTGGTGCCGGCCGCGCCCAGGTGCCCGTCTTGAAAGATCCACACCAGGGCGCCGAACGCGGCCGTCAGCGAGACCACGTTGAGCAGTACCGCCTTGATCGGCAGCAGCACGCTGCCGGTGAGGAGGAAGAGCAGCACCAGCGTCACGACGGCAATGAATCCGAACACCAACGGCAAGCGGCTCGTAATGCCGTGCACGCAATCACGATTCGTTTGGGCCATCCCGGTGAATTGCACCGGTTGGTTTCGCGGCGGTTCGATCGCGTGCAGCCGGTCCAATTGCGCCTCGGACGCCCGGGTGTAAAGGGGCGCGGCGCTCTCAATGGTCAGATAGGCGCTGCCGGTTGCCATTCCGCTTGGGGCCGACGGCGGGCCGCTTGGCTTACCGGCAACGAAGGTGCCGGTCGGCGCGGATACCGCCGCGACATCGGCAACGAGGGACAACCGCATGGCGTAGTCGTCCAGGTCGCTGGTGGTGAGGCCGGCTGCGTCGGGCAGGACGACCTTGATCTCGTTACCGGTGCGGAAGTCGCTGCGGATTCGGTCGCTCACGGCCCGCGCCGACGAGGACGTCGGCAGTACCCGATCGTCGGGATAGCCCCACCTGACGTTCAGGAACGGTGCGCCCAGGGCAAGCAGTACGGCGCTGATCGCCAAAGCGACCGGGATCGCCTGCCGCATCACCGCTTTGGCAATCCGATACCAGGCGCTGTGTTCCAAGGTCCGCGGCGGGGGTGCGGGGCGCCGGAGGAGCCGGCGGCCCAGCGTCCAGATGTTGAGCGCGTCGAGCCGGTCGCCGAGCAACGCGATCGTGGCCGGCGCCAGGACCGTCGCCGCCAAGGCGGCGAACGCCACCACCGCGGTGCCGGCGTAGGCGAAGGACTTGAGGAAGTACATCGGGAACAGCGCGGTTGCGGCGAGTGCCAGGGCCACCGTGATCGCCGAGAACAGCACGGTGCGGCCGGCGGTCGTCACAGTCCTCACCAGCGCCTCGTCGGGGCCGGCTCCTTGCGCCAGTTCGTCCCGGTACCGGCTGATGATCAGCAACGTGTAGTCGACGGCCAGGGCGAATCCCAACGCCGCCGTCACGTTGAGAGCAAAGATCGACACGTTGGTGACCAGGGCGATCGCGCGCAACACGGCGAGCGACCCCACGATCGCGACTCCGCCCACCGCCACGGGCAGTGCCGCCGCGAGCAAGCCGCCGAAGACCCACACCAGCGCGACGAAGCTCAGCGGTATCGCGATCATTTCCATCCGCAGCAGGTCTTTTTCGGTCTGTTGGTTGACTTGTTGGTAGACCAGCGCCGACCCTCCGGCTCGCACCGTGACGCCCTGATGGTCGCGCGTGAAACGCTTCGCCAGCGTCCGGGCGTGGTCGGGTGCGCTGTTTTCGTCGCCCTTGAGCGCCGCCAGGATCATCGCGGTCTTTCCGTCGGCGCTGAACAAGCCCGGATTGGCCTGCGCGGCCCAGGGCGAGGTGACCTGTGCGACGAAGGGTGATTGGGAAAGCTGCTGGACGATGTCGGTGCCCACGGCTTGTGCGGCGCCGTCTCGGGCGCCCTCCGACGAACTCACCAGGACAACCAAATCCATGCCGCCCTGGTTGAACTTCTCGGCCAGCGTCGCGGCGGCGCGGGCCGATTCGGATGCCGGGTCAAGAAATCCCCCGGCGGACAGCCTGGATGCGGCCGGTATGCCGAAAACCGCCGCGGCAATCATGAATACGACGGTGATGCCGATGATCCGTCTCGGCGCGGCGACGGCGAGTCGGGCGATTCGCGTTAGCATGTACCGCCCTCGTGGTGATCCGCGCTGAATGGCGTGGGCCGGCGCTTCCTACTGGGGAGATTACGTTAAGATTCTTAACCATTCAAGTACTTAAATAAATTCGGAAGTTGCACTAGGCTGGCGGCCTGGGATGGGGGATTGCCCGGCGCGGCCCTGGGTACTACCCGATACGCAAGGAACGAGGTGAGCGGTGTGTTCGGATCGATGGGAGCCATGATCGGCGAGGTGATCGATGCGGCGGGGTCGGTGGTCGGCTACCGCCACGGCACCAAGGAGCCGGACTACACCGCAGAGCAGCTGACCCGGGATGTCGAGCTCCGGCACTACGGTGCCCGGATCGCCGCGGAGACGACCGTCGTCGCGGACGAGGAGGCAGCCCGCTATGCCGGGTTTCGCCGACTCGCCGGTTACATATTCGGTGGCAACCGCGTCCACGAGAAGATCGCCATGACCGCCCCGGTGGCCCAGGAGGCGGCGGGCGAGCGCCGATGGGTGATCCGCTTTTTCATGCCTGCCGAAAAGACGCTGGACTCACTGCCCGAGCCTGACGACGGAGAAGTCAGGCTGGCGACGGTGCCGCCGGAGACGGTTGCCGTGCACCGCTTCACGGGCAGCCGCAGCCGCCGTGCCGTCGCTGCGCACACCGCCCGATTGCTGACCGCCCTGCGCGAGACCGGATTCGAGGCCGTCGACACGCCGACCGCCTGGTTCTACGATCCGCCCTGGACCGTTCCGGCGCTGCGCCGCAACGAGATTGCCGTGCCGGTGGAGCCGAGCGCCTGACCATGCGCCCATCGACACTTTTTGCCCCCGCCGCGGCGGTGATCGCGACGGCGACGGTGGGTGGCCTGGCGACCCGCCCGGCAGCCCAGTCGGTGTGGTACCGCCAACTACGCAAACCCACCTACCAGCCGCCGCGGTCGGTGTTTCCCGTCATCTGGCCGGCGTTGTACGCCGACATCGCGGCGGTGTCCGCGGTCACCCTCGACCGGCTGCGCGACGGTGGGAACGCGCCGGCGGCCCGCTCCTACCTCGGTGCTCTGGTGATCAACCTGCTGCTGAATGCCGGCTGGTCATGGGTGTTCTTCAATCGTCGCCGCCTCGGGGCGGCGGTCGCGGTGAACGCCGCGCTGACCGCGAGCAGCGCCGACCTGACCCGGCGTGCCATCGCCGTGCGCGGGAGGCGCGCGGTGTGGCTGTCGGCGTATCCCGCCTGGTGCGCGTTCGCCTTCGCCCTGTCCGCCCACATCTGGCTGCTGAATCGCCGCCGCAGGATCGACCCGCCGTGACGGCCGACCGCGGCGAGATGACCACCCGCAAGCGCCGTCACATCGACGTGTGCCTCGAAGGGGACGTCGGCTATCACGGCCTGACGACCGGCCTGGAACGCTACGCCCTGCCCTACAACGCCCTGACCCAGACCAACCTTGACGACATCGACCTGCGCACCGAATTTCTCGGCGCGCGGCTGCGGGCTCCGATTCTGATCGGCGCCATGACCGGCGGGGCGAAGCTGTCGGGCACCATCAACCGCAACCTGGCCACGGCCGCGCAACGGCTCGGCATCGGAATGATGCTGGGCTCGCAGCGGGTGATGCTGGACAGCGCGCTGGGGGAGCGGGCCGCCTCCAGTTTCTGCGTGCGCGACGTGGCGCCGGACGTGCTGTTGCTGGGCAACATCGGCCTTTCCCAGTTCACCAAGGACGCGGTGCCGGACATCGTTCAAGCCCTCGACCGGGTGGGCGCGAATGCGCTTGCGGTGCATACTAATCCGCTGCAGGAGGCCATCCAGCGCGATGGCGACACGGACTTCGCCGGGTCGCTGGACCGGCTGCACGACGTGGCCGGCATGCTGGGCTACCCGGTGCTGTTGAAGGAGGTCGGTCACGGGATTGGCGGCGCCGCGATCGGCCAACTGCTGCGCTCGTCCGGGGAGCTCCCGGTGGCGGCCATCGACGTTGCCGGCGCCGGCGGCACCTCGTGGTCACGCGTCGAGCAATTGGTCCGCTACGGCGAAGTGCGCTACCCCGACCTGGCGGACTGGGGCATACCCACCGCGCAGGCGATTTGTGAGGTGCGGGCGGCGCTGCCCGAGATCCCGCTGGTCGCCTCGGGCGGAATCCGGACGGGCATGGACGCGGCCAAGGCGCTGGCGCTAGGCGCCGACGTGGTGGCCGTCGCCCGGCCGCTGTTATCCGCGGCGATCGAGTCGGCGGCCGCGGCGACCGCATGGCTGCAGCGATTCATCGACGAGTTCCGCATCTGCCTGCACGGGTGCGGCGCGGCGGAGGTGACGGCGCTGCGAGACGTTGGCCTGACGCCTCTTTCGTAGCGGGACGGCGGATGGCGGTGATACTGGCGTACGGATCGCCCGCGCTCGGTCATGCCTATCCCATGGCGGCGCTGCTGACCGAACTGGTCGGGCGGGGCCATCGGGCTCACCTGCTGACCCTGGCCGGCGGGGTTTCCGCCATGCGCGCCGCCGGCATCCATGCCGAGGCCGTTGACCCGCGAATCGAGGCCATCGCCGGCCGGGATTGGCTGGCGCCCAACGCGTTAGGGGTCCTCAAGGAGACGATCGAGGTGCTGTGCCGACGCGCGGTGATCGAGGTCGACGATCTTCGTCGCGCGCTGGCGCGGGTCCGTCCCGACGCGGTGTTGGTCGACGCGAACTGCTGGGGAGCCATGGCGATGGCCGAGGCGAGTGGCGTTCCGTGGCTGGTATTTTCGCCGTTCACGCCCTACCTGAGGTCTCGTTCGGCGCCGCCGTTCGGCCCCGGCCTGCGCCCGCTGCCCGGACCGGTCGGGATGGTCCGAGACGCGTCCATGCGCCCGGTTGTGCGCCACCTGTTCGACCGCCGGATCGTGCCCCGGGTCAACGCCGTCCGCGCGGAACTCGGGCTACCGCGGGCGAAGTCGGTAGACGGGCTGATGCGCCGCGCGCCGCTGATGCTGGCCGTCGGCGGCGAGCCGTTCGAGTATCCGCATCCCGATTGGGGCCACGTGCACTTCATCGGTGCGTGTGAGTTCGAGCCCGGCCCCGCCGCCGCGCCGGAGTGGATCACCGGCATCGACCGGCCCATCGTCTTGGTCAGCACCTCCTCGATCGCGCAGGCGGACGCCAAACTGGGCCGAATCGCCTTGCAGGCGTTGGCCGCTGAAGCGGTCCACGTCGTCGCGACGTTCCCCGCCGGCGTGCCCGACGGGCTCCCGCACACCTCCAACGCCACGGCATGCCGCTTTGCGCCGCACGGCGCGGTCCTCGACCGTGCGGTCTGCGCCGTCACCCACGGCGGGATGGGCACCACGGTGAAGGCCCTGGCCCGGGGTGTCCCGGTCTGCGCGGTGCCCTTCGCCCGCGATCAGGCCGAAGTGGCGCGCCGCGTACAGGTGGCCCGCTGCGGGACGCGGCTGCCGGCCAAGAAGCTGACCGCGGCGCGCCTGCGCCTCGCCGTGCGGGAGGCGACGGCCATGGCGGCGGGCGCGCGCCGGGTGGCCGCCGGTTTCGCCGCGACCGGCGGCGTGGCCCGTGGTGCGGACCTCATCGAGCAGCGCCTACTGGACGGGGCGCTACGGCGCGGCCTTTTGCCGCCGGGCGCCCGCTGACGGGCTGGCCGGCCGGCCGGAAAGCTCGCCCTCGAACGTCGACATCGCCCCGATCATCGCCGTGAAAACCCGATGAGCCGCGATCAAATCCTTATCGCTCAGGTCCGCCATGGCCTTGCTGAGGTGAAGACCGAGCGGCCGGAAGAAAGCGTGCGCCAACGTCATGCCGCTTTCCTCGTAGCGCAGCAACCACTTTCGTCGGTCCTCGGGGTCCGCCTCGCGGCGAATGTGGCCCGCTTCGATCATCCGATCGACGAGATAGGTGATCGCCGCGGGGGAGACGTCCATGCGCTGCCGCAATTCGGCCAGGGTCAACGGTTTTCCCGCGGTCTCGCTGACCATGATGTGCAGCAGGGCGTGAAAATCGCTGCTGCCGACCTCGTTCGTGCGCGCGAAGTGGCGGCCGATGCGATCCGATTGCGCCGTGATCGCTCGCATGTCGGCCGACAACTGCCTTTCCAGCTCAGCCCGGTCGGGCGAATCTTGCGCGCGGCGCTTGCTCACCTACCCGCATCCTTCATCAGACCACCAGCGTATCCGTGCCCCTGTCGGGGACCTAGCGCGACGTGCTGCGCGCCGGGAAAGAACCTACCGGAGCCGTCGCCTGACCACTTCTCGAGTTCCGGCGCTTTTTCGCCAGGGCGATCCATGACGTCACGGCGGCGAGAAAGGCGATGGTCTGCACGGTACCGGTTCGGCCGGCCGGGTAGACCACACCCGCGACGTAATGGTCGACGAACCCAGTGCTGGGCAGCGGCGTCATGCCGGCTCGTAATCGTGCCCAATCTTCCAGGGAAGTCAGCGGACACGCACGGGCAGCATCACGACCGCCAGGCCCCAGCACACGCTCGCCAGGTGCAGCCAGATGGTGCGTGGCCACCGCAGCGCGAGGAAACCACCGCAGGGCACATAGCAGAGATAGGCGAAGTGCGCGCCCACGCTGACCGTCACGAGGTACTTAAAGCAGGCGAAATGCGCTTTCGTCATCGTCGGTTCGGACTTCCGCTGGCGGCCCGTGCTGAGGTAGGTCCATGTTAGCCACCCGCGCGAAGTCGATAGCGGCGTTCGGCGTAGGCCAGGTCGTCGCGCCACAGCCGGTTCGAGGCGTAGCGCATCAGCGGTGTGATCAATGGGGCCGCCCGGCGCGCCGCCTTGAAACCCGGGCGTTGCGATGTCGCGATAGTGGCCTCCAGGACGGCAACGCGCGGCCAGCCGTCGTGTCCCAAACCCATTGGCGTGGCGTGGGTTTCGACGACACTTCCCGTCCCCTCACCCTCGATGATGCGCATGACGACCGTGCGCGCGTCCGGAGTGGTGAATTCGGCGATGACGGGCACGCCGAGGCGACCCATTCGGAAGGTGACCGAGACCAGGAAGCGGTCGTCTTCCTCGGTGGGGGTGGTGAGCACCTCCAGCCGGGTGAACGAGTAGGGGTGGAACCACGCGCCGTGCCAGGGGTCGAGCCGGTTGGCGACGACGTCGGACGGTTCGCAGCGACCGACCACCCGGGTGACCGCCGTCAGGGTGTCAACGGAAGGCCTCGGCACGACGACCGGCCGATCCGTCGGGGCCTCTGTCCCAACCGAATCGAGGCGCACCCACGCCAGCGCGCCGTCGTCGTGGCTGGGCAACGGCTGCCAACGCAATTCGCACGTTTTGCCGTCGAGCGCCAGCCCGTGCCACCGGCAGTACAGGACGCCCTTGCGCACCAGGCCGGTGGCCAGGTCGGCGCCCAGGTGCGGGCAGGTGGCCGGACCCACCCACAGCCGGCCGTGCTCGCCGCGCCAGGCGACCAGGTCGATGCCGGCGACCCGCGCCCCGTGGGCGTGGCCGGTGCGCACGTCGCGGCTCGCGGCGAACGCGAACCAGTTTCCGGTCGCCCGGCGCCCCGACCGCGCCAACGCTGCGTTGATGATGCCCGGCTGCGCGTCCCGGTAGGTCGGGCGCTGCTGTGTCCATGAGACACGCGGGATTACGCCGACCGGCCAGTCTTTCCAGCGCCGGCGCAGGCGATCGCCGACGCTCATCGTGGCCGCGCCAGTGACCGCAGCAGCGCGGACCGCCCGTGGATCGGGACGGTGCACAGCGCGTGGCCGGCAATGCCCCACGATGCCAGCAGCTGGTTGGCGGCCGACCATCCGGTGGTGGCCGCCCGTTCCATCAGCGCGACCGGCAGGTCGACACGGATCCCGTCGCCGGCCAGCACCAGCCCGGGCTGCGGCGTGGCCACGGTCGGCCGTTGCAGGAAGGTTCCCGGTGCGAACAGGGGGCAGTCGTCGCGGCGCAGCACGCGTTCGTAAGCGACCCGGGCCCCGACCGTTTCGGGATACAACTGGTGCAGCCGGCCGATCGCGGCCCGATCGGGGGATTGGGAACTGGCCGCGTACGAGTGCAATTCGACGACCGACCCGCGGTGTTGGCGTGCCCACACCGCGGCCTCCCGCTCGTAACGCTCCAGCACGCTGATGTTGTCGACGGGCGGATGACCGGCCGTGCCGAGAAAAGCGGGCCGGTCCGAATCGACGGCTTTCTCCAGCCACAGCCGGTGCACCACGAAGGACGGCGCGGTGCGCAACCGGCGTATCCGGGCGCGCCACGGATCGTCGCCGAGGCCGGCAGACGCCGCCACCACGCGCTGCAGGCCGCCTACGTCGAGCGCCAGCACCACCGCGTCCGCGTCGAGCCGATCGCCCGACTCGGTATGGACGTCAAAGGCTTTCGTGGCTCCGGGCGTGACACAGGACGCTTGGGTGCCGAGGTGCATTCGAACGCCCCGGTCGTGCAGGTACTCGCGCAGCGGATTCCACAGGCTCACTTGGAAGTTCGCAGTGGCGACGTCGAAGATCAGGCCCTCGCTGGAACCGAGGAAATAGATGTGGAACATGGCCGCCAGCTCCGCGGCCGACAATTGTGCCGGCTCGGCGAAGAAGCTGCGGGAGAACACCTCGAACGCCAAATGGCGCGCCGACTCGGGAAAGTTGATGCTCTTCAGGAAGGTTTCCGCGTCGATGTGGTCGAGCCGCCGGTAGATGTCGGGCACCGACACCGCCGCCAGCGGTGCGGCGGCCCGGCCGTTGATGCGCACCAGGTCGCCGACTGAAAATGTCGGGCTGCGCAATGCGAATGCCAGCGCGTTCCAGGGCGGGGTGCGTGGCAGTCCGCGGAAGGTGTCGCGCCGTCCGGCGCCGTCGATCAGTGGGTAGTCGCTGACGGGGGCGAGCATGCGCAGCCGCGGATCGACCCGGCGGAGCAGCGCGCGCAGGTTGTAATACTGGCGGAAGAAGGCGTGGAATCCGCGGTTCATCGCGAACTCGGCGCCGTCGTGGTGTTCGGTCCAGCCGCCTACCCGGCCGCCGAGGTAGTCCTCCCGTTCGACGACGTCCACGGAGACGCCGCGTTCGGCGAGCGCGGTGGCGGCCGTCAGGCCGGCGATCCCGGCGCCCACCACGACGGCGCGCGGCCGCGACGACAGCGCGCCCGCGTCGGGCAGGCCGGGTATCGCGGGGTGAACGCGCCGGCGGCGGTCGGTCATCGCGGCGCCTCCCCGACAAACGTGTGGACGACGTTGTGCTCCCAGCCCGGCATCGTCTCGCTACGCACCCCGGTGAAGCCGGCGTCGCGCATCCGGCGCCGCAACCGCGCCGCCCCGTCGAACGCGAGGACGCTGCGCCACAGGTGCCGGTAGAGCGCGGTGTCCCGGGTATGCCACCAGCCGGCGGGGACGATGATGCCCCAACACACCGCGTGCCAGACCAACCTCGCCGCGACCGAATCGCGCACCGAGTACTCGTGCATCGCCAGGGTGGCGCCGGGGGCGAGCAGGGCGCGAAACGCCCGCAGCTGACCGTCCGGGTCCGCGAGGTTGCGCAGCAGGTAGGCGGCCAGGATGCCGTCGAACGGTCCGGTGACGCCGCCTTCCTCCAGTTCCTCGACGCGCGCGTGCACGAACCGCACCGACGGCGGCCACGCCTTCGCCCGTGCCACGTCGAGCATTCCGTTCGCGGCGTCAACCGCGACGATCTCCGCCTCGGGCGCCGCCGCCAGCAGCGCGGCCGTCGACGCGCCGGTGCCGCAGCCCGCGTCGAGCAGACGTAGGCCCCGGCCGCGTGCGGGCAGCCGCATGCGGCGCGCCGAGCGCGCCAGGTTCGCGTGGTAGTACGGGTTGGCCCCGACCAGCCGGTCGTACGCCGCGGCGCCGACGTCGAAGGCGCCGGGCACCTCGTTGCGGGGCAGGCCCGCCTTATCGACTCGCACGTTGTCGCTCCCACAACAGCAGCACGGCGGTGACCAGTGCGAAGCCGAACAGGAAGTCCTCGACGGGAATGTCGAACGGAAACCGCACGCCGCCGGTCTGCCGCTCGTTGTAGACCACGATCGGCGCGGTGCGTTTCGTCAGCCAGCCATCGACGGGAACCTGGAAGCCGAGCACGATCACCATCGACAACCAGTAGGCCGGCCGCCGGAACAGCCCCGTGTGCAACAGCGCGAGCTCCAGCGCGACCACGACCAGGACGGCCGCGACGGCCGGCACCGTGTAGCCGAGGCCGGTCATCGGTTCCTGACCCGTTCGAGGATGGCGCTCACCGCGTTGTAGGTCAGCAGCCCGCACACCGGAATCACCAGGAAGAACAACACTTCCTCGATTGGCACCCCGAAGGGGATGTGGACGCCGCTGATGTACTCGCAGTTGTAAGCCCACACCTCGGCGCCGATCGCCACCGTGTCCCAGACGAGGAACACCGCCGCGACCGGAAGGACCGCGCGGGCCAGGCGGCGCGGTTGGCGGTAGACACCGGCGCCGAACAGCTCGAGCGGCGCGGTGATCGCCAGGCACAGGCCCAGGACGATCAGGTACTGCCACCGGTCGCTCACGACGCGGTCCTCATCCGGGCCCGCCACGCCCGCACTAGCCCGCCACCGGCGACCCGAAGCCGCCGCGCCGTGCCGACGGTGGCCCGATGCGTGAATACCGAGAAATCGCTGGCCTCAATGCGATCCAGGATTTCGGAGTACAGCGTCAACGCGGTCGCCACGCACGGCCGGGACCGGGGCGCGAGCAGGGCGATCCCGTCGGCGGCGAAACGGTAGATCTCGCGGGTGATCTGGTGCTGAGCCGCCAGGGCGGAGCGGACGCGGGGATCCGTGCGCCGGTGCAGGTGACACCACATCATCAGGTCGCGGTCCACGCCGAAGGCGGCGAGTTCGTCGGCCGGCAGGTAGATCCTGTTGCGCGCCAGATCTTCGTCGACGTCGCGCAGGAAGTTGGTGAGCTGAAACGCGCGGCCCAGCGCCGCCGCATACGGGGCGGCCACGCCGGTGGGGACCTCCGGACCGGCGGTCCCCAGCACCGGAAGCATCTGCAGGCCAATGACTTCCGCGGAGCCATGCATGTACCGGTTGAGCGCCGCCCGGTCGGGATAGTCGGTGACGGTGAGATCCATGCGCATGGAGTCCAGAAAGTCCGCGAACAGGTCCGCGGGAATCTCGTAACGACGCGCGGTGTGGGCGACGGCGGCGAGGATGGGCTCGTCGTCGTGGTCGCCCCCGTCGAAGAAGCGATCCGAGAGCCGCTGCAGCCGGTCCGCCCGCTCGGACACATCCAGGGCCGGGTTGAGCTCGTCGAGGATGTCGTCGGCGTGGCGGGCGAAGCCGTACAACGCGTGCACGGCCGGGCGCTGGTCGGGGGCGAGCAACCGGGTGGCGAGGAAGTAGGTGCGGCCGTTCTCGGCGGCGATCTGCCGGCACCGCCGATAGGCCGCGCGCAGCCGCTCTTCGTCGATTCCGGCGGCGTCCAATTCCGTCCGGATCATCGCGATCCCGCTTTCAGGTCGAGCGTTCGGGTCGTCGTCCGCGTTGGGGCGCCGGTGATGCGGTCGGCGGCCAACCGCCCGGAGATCAGCGTGGTCGGCACGCCCACCCCGGGCAGGGTCGACGTCCCGGCCAGCACCGCGTTGTCGATGCCGCGCACGGTGTTGGCCGGCCGGAAGGGCCCGGTCTGGGCGAACGTGTGGGCCCACGCGAACGGCGTGCCCGCGGCCATGCCCTGGCGGGCCCAGTCGGCCGGGGTGTCGACGTGCAGCAGTCGGGCGCCGTCGCGCACGCCCGGCAAGAGCCGGTCCTGCACGATGTCGAGGAGGGAGTCCGCGTATGCGCCACCGATGGCCGACCAGTCGATCTCACCGCGCGAGAGGTTGGGGGCCGGTGCCAGCACGTAGAGCAAGTCGCGGCCGGCGGGGGCCAGGCTCGGATCGCCGGCCGTCGGCCGGGTCACCAGCAGCGACGGATCGGCCATCAGGCGGCCGTCGCGGATGATGTCGGTGAACGTCTGCTCCCACGCCGAGCCGAAAAGGATGCTGTGGTGGGCGTTCTGGGACGCCACGGCGCGGCAACCGAGGTGCAGCACCACCGCCGAGGGCGCCGCGCGCAGCGGCAGGATCCGGCGTGGCTGCCGGCCCAACAGGCGGTAGGTCTGCGGCAGCTCGGTCGTCAGTACCACCGCGTCGCAGTCGATGCGCGCATCCCGGTCGGTGTGGACCGCGGTGATCCGCTGCCCGCTGCGCTCCAGCCCGGTGACCGTCGACCCGTAGCGGAACCGCACCCCGGCGTCGGCGGCCGCGGCCGCCAGGGCGTCGGGCAGCGCGCGCACGCCCCCGCGCGGGAAGAACACCCCGGCGACCGTGTCCATGTAGGCGATCACCGCGTACACCGCCAAGGCGTGTTGCGGCGCGACCCCGGCGTAGAGCGACTGGAAGGTGAACACCCGGCGCAACCGGGGATCGCTGATGTGGCGCTTGACCATCGTGTCCCACCGGCGGAACCCGCCGAGTGCGGCCAACCGCGCCAGCTGGGGAGTCAGCAGCGACAGCGGGGAGTCGAAGTTGGCGGCGATGAAGCCGTCGAATTCCGTGCGATACAGCCGGTTCAGCCAGTCGCGCAGCCGCCGGTAGCCGTCGGCCTGCTGTGGTCCAGCGAACTCGCGCACCGCGGCGGCCATCCGGTCGGCGTCGGTGTGCACGTCGATGGCGCTGCCGTCGGCGAACAGCGCCCGGTAGGCCGGGTCGACCGGGAGCAATTCGACTCTGTCCGAGGCGGTTTCGCCCACCGCGGCGAACGCCTCGTCGATGATGTCCGGCATCGTGAGCACCGTCGGGCCGGTGTCGATGTGGTAGCCGTCGACATCGCGCCGCCCCGCCCGGCCGCCGGGCCAGGCTTCGCGCTCAACCACGGTGACCTGACGGCCCCGGCCGGCCAGGTGCAGCGCGGCGGCAAGCCCCGCGAATCCCGCGCCGACCACGACGACGTGGTCGGTGCGCCCGGACACCGTGCGGATGCTCATGCGGCCCGCCGGGTGCACAGGCCCGCCATGTCGACGAG
Organism: Mycobacterium sp. E2327; assembly: GCF_001672675.1. Classification (NCBI taxonomy): domain Bacteria; kingdom Bacillati; phylum Actinomycetota; class Actinomycetes; order Mycobacteriales; family Mycobacteriaceae; genus Mycobacterium; species Mycobacterium sp. E2327. The sequence continues at coordinate 10,716 of NZ_LZKE01000008.1, read as the reverse complement.
CGCGGCGGTGAGCGCGCCGTCGACGATGTTGCCGTCCAAGGCCTTGAGAGCCGCCTCGACGCGATCGGCGATCAGTTCTTCGATCAGCCGCACCGCCCCGGTGGCCAGGATGAGGTTCCGCCACTGGTCCAGTGCGGAATCGTCGAGCTCCTCACCGCTCATGAATTGGCGAAACTGTCGACGGGTCGACGCGTCGGCCAACTCGTGCGCGGCCACCACGACGCTGGTGGCCTTGCGCTCGATCAGGTCCCCGCCGTTGGGCTTCCCGGTTACCGCGGGCGACCCGAAGATGCCCAGGATGTCGTCGCGCAGCTGGAAAGCTTCGCCGATGGCGGTGCCGTAGTCGCCTAACGCGTCGAGCACCCGGACGTCGCAGCCGGCCATCGCGGCGCCGATCTCCAGCGGTCGGCGCACGGTGTAGTTCCCGGACTTGCGCCGCGCCACCTCGAGAACGGCCTCCATCGTCGGCAGGTCCCGCATATCCGTTGCCAGGTCGGCGAACTGGCCGACCGCCAGCTCGGTACGCATGGCGTCGTAGCGCGGCCATGCCTTGAGCAGGTGGTGGCGCTCGAGGCCGCTGTCGCGCAGCATCTGCTCGGCCCAGATCAAACACAGATCACCGAGCAGGATGGCGGCCGATTCGCCGAACCGACGCGAGGAGCCGGACAGCCCGCGTCGGCGATGCCAGGTGGCGAATTGCAGGTGCGCGGCCGGGCGGCCTCGCCGCGATGGCGAATTGTCCATGACGTCGTCTTGCAACAGCGCAAACGCGTGCAGCAACTCGAGGCTGGCGGTAGCCGACAGTGCCGCATTGCTTGGCCGTTGGCCGCACAACCAGCCCAGATACATGAACATCGACCGCAGGCATTTGCCGCCGTCGACGAACTCCAGCAAGATGTCGCCGGCCACGTCGACCCCGCAGTCACCCAAGGCGTCGTGGCATCGCTCCGCGACGAATCCGGTGACGTGGTCCAGCACCGCCCGCCGCAGACTCGTACGCCAGGCGTCCAGTTGGTCTTTGTCGGGCAGGCACATCGGGCCGACCGCCTCCCACGAAACGTCCGCCAGCCGCCGGCTCGAAAGGCTCGGATTCACGCGTAGATACCCCTCTGGTGACGAAACAAACACCGGGCGACGGCCAACGACTCGGGCGCCGCTCAGTTAAGTTATTGAAACATTAACTTACTGAATGATCGAGCGGTACGCCAGTGCTGGCGGACATGCGCTGGTTGGTCGCTAGCCCGTGCGGTGAGGTGCGTCGCCGGACGCCGTTATGGCCTCAGGAGGGGATGGCGGCGGGTTGCGCCGGCTCGTGCCGGTGTCGCCGATCGGCGACGATGCCCGAGAGCAACTGGCGCCTGGCCTTGACGATGTCGTCGAGGAGCTGAAGGGCTTCGGCCACCGATCCCACCACCTGCAAACCGTGGTCGGTGATGATGTGCAGCAGCGGGCGCATCGCAGGGCCGGCGACGACGCTGCAGTGCACCCGGGACTGGCGATGTTCGTGGTTGAGCGACAGCAGCGCCCGGAAACCGTCGAGGCTCAAAAAATCCAGCTGGCTCAGGTCGAGGATCAACGGGGTTTTCAGGCGGGAAAAACGACGGATCGTCTGGGCGAACTGGTCGGCATTCGACGCGTCGATCTCGCCATCGACGCGCAGGACGGTGCCCAGGCTGCGCGCATAAACGTAGAGCCGCGCGCCGTCGAAGTCGGCCATGTAGCGGCAGCTGGCGGGTTGTTTGTGCTGGGGAAAATCCATGGAACGGTGAGCAGTCATCTGGCGGGCCAATCGGCTGGTGAGGGGGAGCGGCAGGTGCGCCATGCACCGCGCTCGAAAAAGAAGCTGTGAACTCAACCTGGTTTACATGCTAGCCGCCGCGGCGCCCGGGCGTGGCGGAATGCGAGTGCGGATTTTCGGGGCCGCCCCGCGGACCAGGCGGGACCGCGGAGGTGGCGCGGCAACTTCCCTTGAATATTCGTTTACTGGCCGGGACGCATCCGCCTCTCGTTCGCTTTCGGACCCCTGCGGCCGGGGTTTCTCGCGGACAAGAACGGGAACCCGGCGCCGGTGGACGTTTCTGATCTTCTGGCCAAGCCCTTTCAATGGGGATCCGCACTGCGCGGTCGCCGGTTTTTCCATCCGGTCGGCGTTCTCGCCGACGGCTCGCTCGAACGCGTAGCCCCCGCGGCCGACGGGCTGCCCGTCCCGTCCTCCGGCGTCGTCGCCCGAATCTCCAAAGCCGCCGGCACCCCTGGGTTGCTGCCCGACTTCATCGGCCTGGCGCTGCGCGTCGCGCCCCAGCAGGTGGTGGCGTCGCCGTGGGACATCCTGCTGGTCTCGGCCGGTTCGGGTGTGCTGGCCCGGGCCGTGGCGCTGCGTCCGACCACGTCATGGTCCGGCCAGACGCTGACCAGCCTGATGCCCTTTCGCTATCAGGGCAGCGTTTGGTGGCTGAGGGCACGAATCATGAGTGATGTCAATGGCTTTGGATTGTCGCTGGACACCGTCGAGCAGGCCATCGGCAATACCGGCATCGACTTTGCGATTGACCAGGCCTGCGGCCGGGGCGATTTCACGCCACTGGCCCGGCTGAGCTTGACCGGCGTCCTTGACCCCGAGCCGGACGTGTCGTTCGATCCCGTCGCCAACACCGCTCCCGGGGTGAGCCTCTACCCCGATTGGCTCGCCGATCTGCGGGCCCGCGCCTACCGGCGCAGCCGCGACGGCCGGGACGCCGAGTGAGGCCCTGAACTATCGGACGCGCCCGAGCAGGTGCCGCAGGGCGGTGTCGAGGTCCGGCTGGCGAAACCGATGCCCGGCCGCGGTGAGCTTGTGGGGAAGCACTTTCTGGCTGGCGCAGGCGAGTTCGCGGGCGCCCTGCTCGCCCAACAGCAGGCGGGGCCCCAGGGACGGCACGGGCAGCAGTGCCGGCCGGTGCACGACATGGGCGAGGGTGCGGGTGTACTCGCTGTTGCGGACGGGTTGCGGCGCAACGGCATTCACCGCACCCGACAGGCCGGTGTCCCACACCGCGCGGTGGTAGACGTCGACCAGGTCGTCGATCGCGATCCAGGACAGCCACTGCCGGCCGTCGCCGAGCCGTCCGCCCAATCCCGCGCCGAACAGCGGACGCATCAACTTCAGGGTGCCGCCGCGGGGTGATTGCACGATGCCAGTGCGCACCCGCACCACCCGCGCACCGGCCGCCTCCGCGGGCGCCGTTGCGTCCTCCCACTCGGCGACGACGTCCGCCAAGAACCCGTCCCCGCGATCGCTGTCCTCGGTCAGGGATTCGTCGCCGCGGTCGTAGCCGTAGTACCCGATCGCCGAGGCCGAGACGAATGCGGCGGGCGCGGGGTGGGTTCGGGCCACCAGTTCGGCCAATCGTCGGGTCGGGCCGATCCTGCTGTCGCGGATCGCATTCCGGTGGGCGTCGGTGAACCGGCCGGCGATCGAGGCGCCGGCGAGATGGATCACCGCGTCGACCCCGTCGAGCAGGCTGGGATCCGGGTCGTCGGGATTCCACCGACGCTCGTCGTCGCCGCCGGCAGTCCCGCGGACCAGCGTGATGACGCGGTGGCCGCCCGTGCGCAGGAACGCGGTCAGTGCCGAACCGACCAGCCCCGACGCCCCCGTGACGGCGATGGTTGCGGCGCCCAGACCGGCCTCGCGGGCCAGCCGGTGCGCAGCCAGGTCGTCGGCCAGCTGGCGGTGCCGGTAGGCGAACATGGGACGCAGCAACGACCCCGGCACCGGCGTGTCGACCCGGTCGATGACCCTGGTGCGGTTGCCGCCGACATCCTCGAAGTCATGGGTGTGTCTCCACCGCACCGCGATCCGCGCCGGCAGGGCCGCCGGCCCACCGCCGCCGATGGCGTCGACGAATCGTCTTGGCGGATCATAGGAATCGGCTTGGTGCTCGGCCACCCAGCGCAGCCCCCCGGGCAGCGCGAGCGTGGCGCGCCCGTTCTCGAGCGAGTCGGCCTCGGTGAGGATGCGCATGGGCTGCCACGGCGGCGAGAGCCGGTTGAAGGCGCCGGGCCTGGCGTGCCAGGCGAATACCTCGTCGCGCGGTGCGTCGATGACGCTCGAATACTGCAGCCCCATCGATGGAACGTTAGCGGTCCGGCAGCGCGTGCTCCACGATGGGCAGGCGCGGCTGCGGCTGGCGCTCGCCGCGCTTGGCCGCCAGGTAGACCTGCGCGGTCTCCTTTGCCACCGTCCGCCAGTCGAAGTCGGAGGTGAGCCGTTCGCGGGCCGCGCGGGCCCGCCGCTGCGCGGCGTCGGGATCGTCGAGCACGGTGCGGACGGCCGTGGCCAGCGCCGCCACGTCACGGGGCGGGAAGGACACCCCGGTCTGGCCGTTGATCACGGCCTCGCCGAGGCCGCCGATGTTCGAGGTCACCAGCGGAGTGCCGGCCGCCGCGGCCTCCAGGGCGACGAGCCCGAACGGCTCGTAGTGGCTGGGCAGCACGGCCGCGTCGGCCCGATGCAGCAGCGCGAGCAGCTCGGCGTGCTCGAGGTGTCCGACGAACCGGATCGCCTTGAGCACCCGGTGTTTACGCGCCTGCTCGATCAGCCAGTCCTGCTGGGTGCCCTCCCCGGCGATGGTCAGCGTGGTGCCCGGGTGGCTGCGCCGGATCCGCGGCAGCGCGGCGATGGCGTCGTGCACGCCCTTCTCGTACTCCAGGCGCCCGAGGTAGAGCAGCTCGGCCGGGCCGGTGCGCGGCCGGCGGGGCGCGAACGGCCAGCGCGCCGCGTCAATGCCGTTGCGGATCACCGTGATCTCGGCCAGGCCGGGACCGAACAGCTCGGTGATCTCGTCGGCCATCGACGCCGAACACGTGATCAGCGAATCGGATTCGCGCACCAGCCACGATTCGACCGCGTGCACCTGTCGGCTGATCGCGCCGCTGACCCAGCCCGAATGCCGGCCGGCCTCGGTCGCGTGAATCGTGGAAACCATTGGCGCGTCGTAGAACTGGGCAAGGGCGACGGCCGGATGGGCGACCAGCCAGTCGTGCGCGTGCACGACGTCGGGACGCCACGGCCGGTCGCTGCCGTATTTCTTGAGCGACAGCCCGGCGCGGATCATCGAGTGACCCATCGCCAGGGTCCAGGCCATCATGTCGTTGCTGAACGTGAATTCGTGCGGATCGTGTGCGGCCGCGATGACGCGGACGCCCTCGCTGATCTCGTCGCAGGACGGGTGGGTGCTGGCATCGGTGCCCGTCGGCCGGCGCGACAGGACGACGACGTCGTGGCCGGCGGCGGCCAGCGCGGTCGAGAGGTGATGCACGTGCCGCCCCAGCCCGCCGATCACCACCGGCGGGTATTCCCACGACACCATCAGGATCTTCACGCGCCTACGTACCTCCGCCGCGAGAGTGCGCAAAATGCCGGCTGCAACGGCGTGTCGCTGTGCAGACACGCACGCTCGCGACGGGAAGCGACGTTCACCGGGGCAGCCTACGCGCATCCAGGGCACCGAACAGGCCGTCGGCGCGGTTCCAGCCGTCGGCCAGCCGCTGCGCGGTGTCGCGCCGGCCCGACGCCAGCGCGCCGGCGATCTCGCGGGTGGCGTGCGCGTGCAGGTGCGCGCGGTAGCGGGCGTAGTCGGCGGCCGAGTCCTTGCTGACCATGAACGGCCAGTCGCTGGACACGGTGAGCAGGGTCTCGCGCAGGATCTGGTCGGCGACGTGATCGCGGGGGAGCGGCCCGTCCAGCGACGCCGGCTGCGACCCCGCGTGCGACAAGGCCTTGTCGACCGTGCTCAGCGCCGTGTCGACCACCTCATTGTTGAGCTGCACCAGGTCGGCCACCTTCTCGCCGGCCCACACCTGCCAGTCCTTGCCCGAGCCCCACGAGCTGGGCGGCAGCGCGACCGCGTCGCCGACGAATCCGCCGGCGATCGCGTCGCTCAGGGTGCCGACGCGCACGCCGGCGGCGGGCAGCGCCCGCAGCACCCGCGCCAGCCACGTGGGGCCCTCGTACCACCAGTGCCCGAACAGCTCGGTGTCGAAGGCGGCGACGACGTGGGCGGGGCGCCCGATGCGCTCGGACTCGCTGCACAGCCGGCTGCGGACCACCTCGACGAAGTCGGCGACGTGGGCGTCGACCGCGCGGTCGGCGCGCTCGGGATCGTAGGGCGCCTTGCCTTCCGACGGCACGTTGCGCCCGGTGACCCGGGCCGGCTTGAGCCCGGTCAGGTGGTCGTAGGTGTGGAAGTCGCGGTAGGCGGCGTGACCGGGGTAGCCGGATTTCGGTGACCACACCCGGTAGCTGACCTGCAGGTCGCGCCCGAACGCGACCACGTCGGTGTCGCCGACGGGCCGGCCCAGGGCGGTGTCGCCGTGCAGCGACGGGCCGTCGACCATGAAGTGCGTGACCCCGGCGGCGGCGTAGTCGTGTTCCATGCCGGGGGCGTAGGCACACTCGGGCGCCCAGATGCCGGTCGGGACGTGCGCCAGCCGCTGCTGCGCGTCGGCGAGGCCCTCGCGCAGCGCGAACTCGCGCAGTCGCGGGTTCAGCAGCGGCTGGAACGGGTGGGCCAGCGGGCCGCCGAGCAACTCCACCGTGCCCGCGTCGATCAGCGCGCGCAGCAGCGGGCTGGCGCCGTGCCGCCAGAGGGTGGCATAGTCGTCCAGCGCCTGGTCGGCCTCGGCACATTCGCGAATTCCGAAGGCCCGCAACGCTTCCGGAGTGCAGGATTGGTAGTCCGCCGACTTCGAGCCGCGGACCGTGCGCACGCTGGCGGCTTCGGTTGCCCGCAGCCGCCAGTTCGCGAGCCAGTGATGCATGCCGTCGAGGCAGTACGGGTCGTCGAGCTGGGCGTTGACCACCGGCGTGACGCCGAGCGTGACGAGGCCGTGCCGATCCTCGTCGGCCAGCGTGCGCAGCACCCGCAGCAGCGGCAGGTAGGCCGCCGCCCAGGACTGGTAGAGCCATTCCTCGCCGACCGGCCAGCGGCCGTGGTGGGCCAGCCACGGCAGGTGGGTGTGCAGCACCAGCGTGAACATGCCGGGAACGTGCGGGGCGCTCACGGCCGCACCGCGATCGCGATCAGATCCAGGCTTTCAGCTATGTCGCGGTCGCCGGCGTCGAGGAGGTCGAAGTCGGCGCAGGTGACCGCGGCGACGTCGGCGGCCAGTTCGGGCGGCCACGGCGCGTCGGCAACCGCCCGCCGGATCTGCGCGTCGATGATCGACCCGCCGTGGCGCGCGTCCATCTCGCGCAGGCGCGGGCCATGAAACAGCCCGCAGACCACGACGTCGCGAAAGCCCGCGTCGACGAGCAGCTCGGTCAGCTCGTCGGCGTTGAGTTCGCGGGTGTGGAACGGGTTGACCGGGGTGTCGCGGCCCGGTGAGAACGTGATCCGGTTGGGGGTGGACACCATCAGCAGCCCCGACGGCCGCAGCACCCGCGCACACTCGGCGACGAATTGTGGCTGATCCCACAGGTGCTCGATGACTTGGAAGTTCACCACAACATCCATCGATGCGTCGGGCAGCGGCAGCTCCGCGAGGTTGGCCTGCATGACCTCGACGCGGGGGTAGCGGTTGCGGACGTGGGCCACCGCGGCCGCGTCGTAGTCCACCGCGACGACCCGGCGCGCCACCCCGGCGATCAGGTCGGCGCCGTAACCCTCGCCGCAGCCCGCCTCGAGCACGTCGGCGCCCGCGCAGCGCGGCGCAAGCCGCTGGTAGACGACCTGATGCCGGCGAAACCAGTAGTTCTCGATGTCCAGGTCCGGGATGGTGCGCTCGCCCGTCAGCGTCAACACCGCGTCGACCGCTGCAGGGGCCGATGCCTGCGGGCCGGGCACGTCCGAGGGGACGTCGGGGAGGAATGCGCTCATTGACTAGGCAGGCTAACGCGAAGTGTCCGATTCGCGAACCGGCGAAGTGGGCACCCCGGCCGGGAGGGGCAGACGGGCCGAAAGAACGTGCACTACGACCCGCTATGGTGTGAGAGCAGACCGCACAAAGTTACCCGCCGGTAACACGCCGTGCTGTCTTTTAATGTGCGTGGCCGAGGTCCGCAGTCGAGCGCTGTGTGACCCCTTCGAGGAGGACGAACCAGACTCATGACGAACATCGTGGTCCTGATCAAGCAGGTCCCAGACACCTGGTCGGAGCGCAAGCTCACCGACGGCGATTACACGCTGGACCGCGAGGCCGCCGACGCGGTGCTGGACGAGATCAACGAGCGCGCCGTGGAAGAGGCGCTGCAGATCAGGGAGAAGGAAACCGCCGACGGCGTCGACGGGTCGGTGACCGTGCTGACCGCCGGCCCCGAGCGGGCCACCGAGGCGATCCGCAAGGCCCTGTCGATGGGCGCCGACAAGGCCGTCCACCTCAAGGACGACGGCATGCACGGCTCGGACCTGATCCAGACCGCCTGGGCGCTGGCGCGCGCGCTGGGCACCATCGAGGGCACCGAGCTCGTCATCGCGGGCAACGAGGCCACCGACGGTACGGGCGGCGCCGTGCCGGCCGTCATCGCCGAGTACCTCGGCCTGCCGCAGCTGACCCACCTGCGCAAGCTGTCCATCGAGGGCGGCAAGGTCACCGGCGAACGGGAGACCGACGACGGCGTGTTCACGCTCGAGGCCACCCTGCCCGCGGTGGTCAGCGTGACGGAGAAGATCAACGAGCCGCGCTTCCCGTCCTTCAAGGGCATCATGGCCGCCAAGAAGAAAGAGGTCACGGTGCTGACCCTGGCCGAGATCGGCGTCGAGAGCGACGAGGTGGGCCTGGCCAACGCCGGCTCGACCGTGCTGTCGTCGACGCCGAAGCCGCCGAAGACCGCGGGCGAGAAGGTCACCGACGAGGGCGAGGGCGGCAACCAGGTCGCCCAGTACCTGGTCGCCCAGAAGATCATCTAGCACGAGCACGAAAACCACAGACGAGAAGAGCGAATAACCCATGGCTGAAGTACTGGTGTTGGTCGAGCACGCCGAAGGCGCGCTGAAGAAGGTTACGTCCGAACTGATCACGGCCGCCCGCGCGCTGGGCGAGCCCTCCGCCGTCGTGGTCGGCGCGCCGGGCACGGCGGCGCCACTGGTCGACGGCCTGAAGGAGGCGGGCGCCGCCAAGATCTACGTCGCCGAATCCGACGACGTCGACAAGTATTTGCTCACCCCGGTCATCGACGTTTTGGCGTCGATCGCCGAATCCAGCTCGCCGGCGGCCGTGCTGTTGGCCGCCAGCGCCGACGGCAAGGAGATCGCCGGCCGGCTCGCGGCCCGACTCGGCTCCGGCCTGCTGGTCGACGTGGTCGAGGTCAAGGAAGGCAACAAGGCCACCTACTCCATCTTCGGTGGCGCGTTCACCGTCGAGGCGCAGGCCAACGGCGACACCCCGATCATCACGGTGCGCGCCGGTGCGGTGGACGCCGAGCCGCAGGCCGGCGCCGGTGAAGAGGTCACCGTCGAGGTGCCCGCGCCCGCGGAGAACGCCACCAAGGTCACCTCCCGCGAGCCCGCCGTTGCCGGTGACCGCCCGGAGCTGACGGAGGCCACCATCGTCGTCTCCGGCGGTCGCGGCGTCGGCAGCGCGGAGAACTTCAGCGTGGTCGAGGCGCTGGCCGACTCGCTGGGTGCCGCCGTCGGCGCGTCGCGCGCCGCGGTCGACTCCGGCTACTACCCGGGCCAGTTCCAGGTCGGCCAGACCGGCAAGACGGTGTCGCCGCAGCTCTACATCGCGCTGGGCATCTCCGGGGCGATCCAGCACCGCGCGGGCATGCAGACCTCGAAGACCATCGTCGCGGTCAACAAGGACGAAGAGGCGCCCATCTTCGAGATCGCCGACTACGGCGTGGTGGGCGACCTGTTCAAGGTCGCCCCGCAGCTGACCGACGCGATCAAGGCGCGCAAGGGCTGATTTCGTCCGCGGCCGGGTCCATCCCCGGCCGAGAACCCAAGCGCGGCAAGCGATCCCGGGATGACGCCCGGCGTTTCGCTTGCGGTGACGAGTAATTCGTGCCGCTGCGGCGGCACCCGCGGTCCTGCGTCCGTTAACCGCGCGGTCAATTAGGCCGAAATTTCGCGATATTTCGTCATCTGACGTGCACCGACACGTCACAGCGTCGATGCCGACTAGCTCATCGGTTGCGCCACGTTGTTTCCCATGAGCATTGCTTCTGTCCTGATCGCCGCCGAAGTGCCGGACGGCACGGCGACCAGCTCGGCCGGGCCGCGCTATTCGCTGTTGCTGTCCACCGATCCCACCTTGATCGAGGCGGCGCAGCGGCTCCGGTACGACGTATTCACCAGCACGCCGGGTTTCGCCCTGCCGACCGCCGGTGCCGAGGGCCTCGACGTCGACAGGTTCGACGAATACTGCGATCACCTGTTGGTGCGCGACGACGACACCGGCGAGCTGGTGGGTTGCTACCGGATGCTGGCGCCCACCGGAGCCATCGCGGCCGGAGGGCTTTACACCGCAACGGAATTCGACGTTCGCGCCTTCGACCCGCTGCGGCCGTCGTTGGTGGAGATGGGACGCGCGGTGGTTCGCGACGGTCACCGCAACGGCGGCGTCGTGCTGCTGATGTGGGCCGGCATCCTGGCCTACCTGGACCGCTACGGCTACGACTACGTGACCGGCTGCGTGTCGGTGCCCGTTGTCAGCGCATCGGACGGGGCGGTGGGGATGCACCCGGTACTGCGGCGGCGCGGCGTGGCGGTTCAGGATGAAGTCGCGCACCCCGCG